>CAZNMP010000009.1:0-16760 GCA_964573875.1 uncultured Planctomycetaceae bacterium
GTTGTTGGCCGGCGGTTTCAAAGACGCTGAGGAAGGAATTGCCACTTACGAGTCTATTTCGAAGTCGCCCGAGGAAGCGGCCAAATGGAAAGAGTTCGAAGACGTTTGGGCCGTCTGGAAGAGATCGCTCGAAAGTCTTCAAAGCTATTGCCGCCAGAAGGATTCGATGCTTGCGGCGGGAACGAAGACCAATGATGCTAGAATCGCAGCCATCGACGACAAAACTTTCGAGACAGCGACGGAAACGCGCGCCTTGATGCTGAAAACCCTGAACAAGCTGCAAGAACTCATTTCTTTGAATAAAACGATCGTCGAGAGTCGGCTTACGCAAGCCGCGAGCGACGCTTCGTCATGCATCACGATGATGTTCGTTTCGATCGGAGGAGGTGCGGTTGTTTTGTTCCTGCTCGGCTTCTTGATCGCGTCGAATATCTCCAAGGTTCTCGCCACCCTAATCAATGAAACTTCGAATTTGTCGGTGGCGGCCGTGGAGGGCAAACTACATATTCGCGGGAATCCCGAGTTGCTCAATCTGGAGTTTCGTCCCATCGTCGTGGGAATCAATGCGACGCTGGACGCGCTCATAGGACCATTGAACGTAGCGGCGGAATACGTGGATCGTATCTCGAAGGGTGAGATTCCGCCCGTCATCACCGGGGAGTATCACGGTGATTTCAACGAAATCAAAAACAATCTCAATCAATGCATCGGGTCGCTGAGCGCCATGACCCAGGAAGGCGAAATCGGCCAAGCGCTCAGCAGGATGGCGAAAAAAGATTTTTCACAACCCGTCCATGCCATGTTCCCCGGCGTCTACGGAGAGCTTCGGGACCATGTCAATGCGGTCGTGTCCAGCATCGGCGAAGCGATGCGACAGCTCCGAGATACCGCGATCCAGTTCGCCGAAGGATCGCATTGCGTTGCTGAAAGTTCGCAATCGTTGGCCCTTGGAGCCCAAAACCAAAGCGCGAGCGTCGAGGAGATGATGGCTTCGATCGAGGAATTGACGCGCGTCATTCAATTGGTCAAGGAAAGCGCCGTCGAGGCGGACCAACTTGCTAAGCAAACCAATCAATTGGCCGAAGGCGGAGATTTGGCGGTTCAGAAGTCGAGCGAAGCGATGAATCTGATCCGCACGAGTTCCGCGAGAATCGGGGAAATTATCCAAGTGATTTCCGAAATCGCCGGACAGACGAACTTATTGGCTTTGAATGCCGCGATTGAAGCGGCCCGGGCCGGAGAACACGGCATGGGGTTCGCCGTCGTTGCCGACGAAGTTCGCAAGCTGGCCGAACGCTCGAATCACGCGGCTCGCGAGATATCGACGCTAATCAAGGAATCGACGCAACGTGTGGAAGACGGTTCACAACAGAGCGATGAGACTCGCAAATCGCTCCAACAAATCGTTCAAGGAGTTGCCTCGACCGTATCCAAAATTTCCGAAATCGCCACGGCGGCCGTACAGCAAGCCAACAGCGCCGAGGAAGTCTCGAAAGCGATTCAGACCGTGGCGGGCGTAACCGAGCAGTCGGCTACTGCTTCCGAGGAGTTGGCTTCGAGCAGCGAGCAACTTGGCAGCCAAGCCACGGCGTTGCGAGAATTGGTTGGCCAGTTTAAGAATGTGGCCGTTGCATAGTCATTCCTACCGAGACAGCCAATGATCTTGATTCGCCTCCAAACACGATTGTCCCCGCCGGGCTTGCCGGTTGTTTGGCCGCGAAATGGTTCATCGGCAATGCAGGATGCCTATCCTATTATTCGTTCACCAAACCATATTCCTCAATGTCCGGGAGATTGACATGTCACGGTATCCAGAAACTGAGTTCAGCAGAAACTTTCATCGGCAACTGGCGGAGCTTCACCAGAGGGTGGGCGCAACTCCGCGGGAGCATCGAGCCACTTTGCATAGGTTTGTCCGCTTGGTGGATCGCCAACATTGCCAAATGCAAGACAACTGCGCGAGCGTTCGCGCGATTGTGGATGATTTAAGTTTACTTGTTGAGTCAACTAAATTTAATCTTTGGGCAATGCAACACGAATTTAAATAAGTACCCATACGGTATGGCATGTGAATAACCACAATGGAATGACCCGAAAGTGTTGTAGTCCTCGATGCAAACTGCGTATTTTCCGTTTGGCGTGGGCGAAGGATCTCGTTTATGGACAAAGCATACCGAGTTTTGCTTGCCGATAACGAAGATCTGTTTCGCGAGAGAACAGCGGAATCATTACGTAAATTGGGGTATGTGTGCGAATGTGCCAGCAATGCTAGCGACTTGACGGTAATGGTCGGTGCGAACCATTATGACGCACTGATCTTGGATGTTCACATGTCCGGCAATACGGGTCTGCAACTTGTTCGCCGCATTAAGGAGATGAAAGAGGGTGTGCCCATCATTCTGGTAACGGACCAACCGACGATTGAGACGGCTGTGGATGCCGTGCATTTGCCGGTTGCCGCTTATCTGATCAAGCCCATCGAGCTTGATGTGTTACATCCTCATATACAGAGATCGGTAGCCCGGGGTCGCATGTACCGAGTAGTCACGGACGTGCGATCCCGTTTTTTATTATGGGATGATGCGGCCAGCAAGTTGCAGCAACTTCTCCAAGAACCTTTCCGAGGGAGCGTATCGTCGTTGACGGAGCCCTTGCTGGCGACGACCTTCGAGGGCATCGTCAAATCGGTGATCGATCTGCGCCGTTTAATTGATCTAATGACGACGACGGACAATTCGGCGGAACGGAAGGAGCTTTCCAAAATGTTAAATAAAGTAGAGCTGACTCGAGTGGCTCTACGAGAAACGGTTCATGTTTTGGAGGAAAGCAAACACGCCTTCAAATCCAAGCGGCTTGGAGAACTGCGGCGACAACTCCAGGGATTGCTGGGAGTTCTGGATCAAGGCTAATCGGTTATGCCCCAGCGGCAACATCGCATTTATAGCGAGCTTAGCTTCGAGAACTGGATGGTTGTCGAGACGGGGAACACTCCGTAGATGCCGCGGGTAAAAACCAGGTTGATGAAATCGTCGGCCTGAAGGATCTTGCCCTTGGGCACGATGACGACATCGGAGTCGTCGAGCCATATTTCGCCCTGGGGACATGCCTGACGGCCGAACAATGCCCCTTCCAGGTCGATCATCGTAGCCAACTGCCGCCAATCATCACCGCGACGGAAAACGACGATCTGACGCAGATTCGCGCCCACGCGCCAACTGCCCGCAAGGCTGATAGCCTGAAGGGCTGTGGTCGGAGCAACAAGTTCGAAGCGGCCGGGGTTGTTTACTTCGCCCAAAACGTAGACGTAACGCGGCGCTCTCTGGACGAGAATTGGAATGATCTGGATGCCATCGACAATTTGACGATAGCTCTCGTTGAGTTCATTTTGCAGCTCGGGCAGCGTTAATCCTTGGGCCTGAACCGAACCGATCGCCGGCAGCGAGATCGTGCCCTCGGGTGTCACGCGCGCCGATTGGCTTTGGCCGCCGACGCCGGCCCGGCGGTCGATCGTGGCGCGCAAGTCTTCGAGCTTGGTGTTGACCTTCAACGGCGTAACGGTGATGGCGGGAATTTTATAGTATTTCTTATAGAGATCTTCGAGGGCGTCGCGAAGTTGGAGAACCGTGCGGCCCGTGGCGTGGACCTGGCCCAAGAGCCGCAAGGTGATAGTGCCGTCGGGCTGGATAAGCAGATTGCGGTTGATATCAGGGTCGGTGAAGGATTCGACCTGGATCTCATCTCCCACGTTGAGACGGTACGGCGTCGAGGTCTCATCGCGTGTAAGGCGATAGGTCATGTCGAGCTGGTCATCGACGCGCAAACGATACTCGGGCACGTGGGCCAGTCGGGCATGGCCGACGTATTCGCCTTGGGCATACGCTTGCCAAATACCGGCGCGGGCGGCCTCCCAGCCGCGTCGACGACAGGCGCCCGAGGAACAATCCACGGCGCAGATGTCGTACGGCGCGGCCGGGCCTAGCGCCTGACACAGGAGGATATTGTGTCGCTCCTCCGGGTTTTTCGGGACAATGCGCGCCGATAATGAATCGACTTGGCATTGGCCCACCGGAGCGGCAATACCCGTTGGAGCGACCCTTCCCCGATCTTCCCATGAAATGAATGAAAGCGTTGCGAACACCGTTAGCGCCGGCAGGGCGAAACGCCGCAGGGTGTGCCGGTGGGCTTGTGCCAAGGTGGAAAAACGGGGATTACAGTTGTTTTGCATCATGGTAGTGCGATTTAGCGTTGATAGACCGACGGTTGCCGCCACATCCGACTGGCGGCTGCGGGCGTGGGCGCGGGACCATAAGCATTGGCTGGCGTTTGCGGGGCAGGTGCGGACATGACAGGCGAACGGGCGACGGTGGGCATCGGCGCGGTTCTGGCCGTGCTCGGTGCGTTCGTCGAAGTTCGCGCAAAGGATTGCGAATCGGTCCATTGCACGGAATTGTTGGACGTTGCCGACAGATTGCGGCGTCGGGCGTCTTCGGCCTGACGCAATGTCATCGCATAGTTTGCGGCCTGTTGGGCCATTGCCGGATTGCCCAGTTGGCGGTAAATGACCGCCAGGTTTTGCCAGCCGGTCGATTGAGGGTTTAACGACAGACTATGTTCGATCATGGATCGAGCGTCGGCATAACGCCCGCTGCGGGCTAGCAACACGCCGAGGTCGTTTGCAGCCATGAAGTTCTTTGGATAGACCAACAACGCTGCTTGGAAGTACATCACGGCTTTAGCGTCGGCGGCGACGACGATGGCGTTTTTCTTTTGCGAGAAGGCTTCATGCAGCTTTCCCATCGCATGTAAGGCCATCGAACCGGCCACTTCCTTGCCTTCGGCGGCCGCCAACTTTTCTTGCGCAAATGTCATGTAGCGGCGCATTGCTTCGAGGGAATTTACGTTCTTGGAATTGTCTTTCAGAAGGGGCGTTGCATGATTGGCAATGATTTCCGGCAGATTGATGTCGGTTTCCAAACGTCCGGCGCGTGGCAGAAAATCTTCCGCCTCTTTGATGGCCGTCAGGGCGGCCACTAAATCGCAACTATGAGTGTTGGTTTTCTGTTCCGCATCCAGCCCCTCGGCGACCAAACGCAGGGCGCCGAGAAATTCGGCCCGGGCGGCGAAATAAGCTCCATGCCCGGCCAATTCAAAGCCATGACGTGTTTGTCGATCGGCCTGCTGGGCAATTTGCTCTAACTGAACGGATCGAGCATCGGCTGTTTCGGCGCGGGGCATTTCGGCCGGTTCGCTGGCAGTCGGTTTTCCGATGTTGGGTTTTTCAACCTGAGATATTTCAGCCTTTGGCTGGCCTGGGAGCACCGGGGCGGGGCTGGTCAACTCGGGACCGGGCGCGGCGGCCGCTTCGGCGGCGTTGGCCCTAGTTGTTTGCACCAGGGTAGTAGCAAACGGCATAACCGCTACAGTCAGCCAAAACGACAAAGCCCGTAAGTTGAGTTCCATCGTTCTTCCGTGACGTTAATCCGTGGATGAATGGTCTGGCCCTGCGTTCCGTGAGGGCCGTGCTTATTAAATCCGTTCGGCCGGATTTTCCGGCGGCGCTGAGCAAAAACAGGCTGCAATGAGGTCTGTGCCGAGTGGTGGGACGGAACAGTCGTCACAGGCGTTTCCACCGGCGCAACCCGACTGCCCTTTCCGGCTACCGCTTGACCTAAAGCCGGTCTGCCGTATACGCTAGGAAAATGCTGCTGTTTAAGAAGAAATTTCTGGATGCCATCCGCTCAGGCGAGAAAACCCAAACGATTCGTCTTTGGAAGCATCGCCAAATGCGCACCGGGCAGCGCAGCTACATTCCGGGGATCGGGCCGATTCGGATTAATGCCGTCGAAGAGGTTGAGCTTGCGAAATTGACCGATGACGACGCCCGGCCTGACGGTTTTGCGACGGCCGACTTGCTACGGGCCGAGATTCACCAGCTTTATGCGGATAAAATTGCGGCAGGTTATCGGGCCTATCGGGTTTGTTTTGAAAAGGAACCCGCGGCGGCACAATCCTCGGATGGCACGGACGCTCAAGTGTAAGATTACATACCCAACATTTTTAGAAATGATTGGGCAATGTCCAGCAGCGATTGGGCGACGGCTTGGGGATTTCGCGAAATTGCCATGATGAGCCCGATCATGATCAGCAGGCCGGCGCTAATCAGGCTCATGCCGCGCGGGTTGCGGGCAACGTCTTCGCGAGTCAGGGCGTCGCCCAGCGTTGATTCGAGGCGCCGCCAGCCGGCATGGCTTTGGTTGCCGCCGGCTGCAATCAACGAGGTGCTGCGGATCGCGGCGAAGTTGTCGATGAAGAGTTGTATGCCCAGGCCCGGCAGTACCAAGCTATCGCCGGCCCAGCGGGCATCGGGATCAAGACGATCGACCAGCTCGGCCAAGATGGGACGCAATTGATCGACCGAGATGTTGTAGATGATCAGCCGAGGCCGCAACATCAGCAGAACAAACACCACGCACATCGCATAGAGTGCCAGCAGTAAAAGCCAAACGTGCGGACCGAATCGCACGGCCGCGTCGTAAGGGAAGAAAAGCTCGATCGGGCCGACGATGACCAAGCCCGAGATCGCCAATGCCAAGGTTGCGGCATCGTGCACGCTGGAAACCAGCAGCGGTCGCCGCGATAAATTGACTACGCCCAGCAGCAGCAGATACATTGCCACCGGGCCCAGGGCCAGGCATAAGCGAAACGGATCCATCGGCAAAACTCCCGGAAAGAAATCCGACAGTTTGCCATTCTACCGTGATCCAAGACGTTCCGCGAGGGGGGAAGGCAGAGCGTTCAGGGCCAATTAATCTTGTTAAATATGGTTTCATTCGTTGCGTTCCTGAAGAAGCCGAGGGGCATGACACTGGAAGACGCTGGACATCGACCTGTCGCAAAACGATCCGCGATTTACGCATTATTGTATTGAGCTTTTCCGGGCCTTCGGTCTAATAGTATCTGCGGCACTTCGACGGGATACCACGGACAGCGGAAATGGCATCGGTAGAGACACGCCAACGCGTCATTCCCGATACCTTATTGCTTTCAATCGCACGAAGAGGAATCAGCATGTTTCGAAAATTCTGTTTCGTATTTCTAATGGAAAGCCTGTTTGCGGCCTCGTTCGCTTTGGCACAGAAACCTTCCGATGTAAACCAGTTCGATGGTCTCAACATGAACTTGGGCAATCTTTCCCGATTGTCGAATGCGGAATCGCGTTCGATTAGCCCTGAAAACATGACGGGGGAGAAGGGCAAAGCCGGCATGGCCACGGAAGGCACCGGCAAAAGCCCTTCGCGAGAGCTAGGCCAAGGCTGGAAGGTGTCGCCGTCGGTTCAAATCAAGGCTAAATCCACCTATACCGTGGCGGAGATCAACGGATCGGGAGCGATCCAGCAGATTTGGTTAACGCCGGCTCCGATCGACAAGACCCGTTTGTTCATCCTCCGTTTCTACTGGGACGATGAGGCCGAACCTTCGATCGAAGTACCTTTGAGCGACTTCTTTGCTTGCGGCTGGGGTAAGTACTGCCAGATCAATTCGCTTCCCGTGTGCGTGAACCCGGGCAGTGCATTCAACTGCTATTGGAACATGCCCTTCCGCAAGAAAGCCAAGATCACGTTGGAAAATCTTGATGAGAAGGACATGGTTCTCTACTACCAAGTCAATTATACGCTCACCGAGGTGCCCGAGGATGCGGCCTATTTTCACGCCCAATTCCGCCGGGTGAAAAAGCTGCCGGCCAAAACGGTCTACACGTTGTTGGACGGCGTCTCCGGCCGCGGGCAATATGTGGGAACCTACTTGGCATGGGAGGTCCGCAGTCCGGGTTGGTGGGGCGAGGGAGAAATCAAGTTCTATCTCGATGGCGACAAGGAGTTTCCCACCATTTGCGGCACGGGCACCGAGGACTACTTCTGCGGCTCGTACAACTTCGAGAACCAAGAAACGCATCGCTACCAGACGTTCAGCACCCCGTATACAGGGCTGGCCCAGGTGTTGCCGCCCGACATCATTTACAAGCCCGGTCAACGATTTGGGCTTTATCGCTGGCACCTTCCCGATCCGATCCGTTTCAAGAAGGACTTGAAGGTGACCATTCAGGCGTTGGGGTGGCAATCGGAAGGCCGATATTTGCCTCTGGAGGATGATATTGCGTCGGTAGCCTACTGGTATCAGACCGAACCGCACGCCAAATTTCCCTCGTTGCCAGGCGTTTCCGACTTGAAGGTCGAACCGATTGCAGTGTCGGCCGCCGCCAAGGAAGCCGGCAAATGAAGTCTTCCTCCGCTACAGCCAAAACGACTCCTTTGGCAATCGGCCTTGATTTCGGGACGGCCTCGGTGCGTGCATTGCTGGTCGATTTGACTGGGCGCGAGCGCGGCTCGGCGGTAGTCAAGTATCGTCACGGCCAGATCACCAAGACGCTGCCCGGCGATGACCGGCCGTTGCCGCCCGACTTCGCTCTTCAACATCCCGGCGATTGGATCGAGAGCGCGGCCCGGGCGGTTCGCCGCGTGCTTCGCGCCGGCGGCGCCGATGCTCGCGACGTCATCGGGATCGGCGTTGATTTCACCAGTTGCACCATGCTTCCAGCATTGCGTGACGGTACGCCGCTGTGTCAGTTGGATCGGTTTGCTCGCGAAAAGCATGCTTGGCCGAAACTTTGGAAGCATCATGGCGCGAAATCGCAGACCGAGCGGATCAACCAACTGGCGAAGAGCCGCAAAGAGGCGTGGCTTGCCCGCTACGGCGGCATCATCGGCCTGGAGTGGTTTTTTCCCAAGGTGTTGGAGGTTCTCGAAACCGCACCTCATGTCTATGCCGCGGCGGAAGTGTGGCTCGAAGCAGGTGATTGGTTCGTCTGGCAGCTTGTCGGCGGCGACGCCGGTCGGTTGCCGCGATCAACGTGTCAGGCGGGATACAAGGCCATGTGGAATCGCACGGACGGCTACCCGTCGCGTGCGTTCTTCAAGGCATTGCATCCCAAGATGACGGATGTGTTGGATCGAATGCCGGGACATCTCGTAGCCCCCGGTCAATGTGCCGGCGAGCTTTGCGAGTCGATTGCCCGAAAGTTCGGTTTGCAGCCGGGCATTCCAGTCAGCGCTGCGATTATCGACGCCCATGCCGGCGTTCCAGGCGCGGGAGTGGCCGAGCCCGATACGTTGGTGATGGTCATGGGCACGAGCAGTTGCCACATGCTCAATGCCAAGCAGGAGATTCTCGTTCCGGGCGTTGCCGGTGTGGTGGCCGATGGCATTCTGCCTGGATATTTCGGCTACGAAACGGGCCAAGCGGCCGTCGGCGACGCATTCGACTGGTTGCGCAACACCCTCGGACATCGCGATTTCGGCAAACTTACCAAACAGGCACACTCCGTGCTCCCTGGCGCTGAAGGCGTCCGCTGCGTCGATTGGTTCAACGGCTGCCGTACCCCGTTGATGGATGGAACATTGCGAGGCGCTTTTACCGGCTTGGCCTTACATCACGGTCCGCACCACTTGTATCGCGCGTTGCTCGAGGCGTCGGCCTTCGGCCTGCGGTGGATTGTCGAGGTGATGGAGGAGGCCGGCGTGCCGGTCAAGCGATTCGTCGCCACCGGGGGCCTGCCGCACCACAATCCGCTATTGATGCAAATTTACGCCGATGTGCTAGGACGGCCGATCACCGTGCATCCCTCGAAGCAGGGGCCTGCCCTGGGAGCGGCCATCCTCGGCGTCCTCGCAGCCGGCCCTCGAACGACCGGATTTCATTCCGCAGCGGCCGCCGTGCGTGCAATGGCAAGGCCCGTTCGCGATGCCAATGGAGATGTGTTGCAAGCACTAGTGGTCCAACCCAATCGTGGGGCAAACCGGCAATATCAACAACTTTATGCCGAATACCGCGATTTGACCGCCGTGCTTCGCAGCGATCCGCAGGCCGATTGATGTTTATGGGAAAAGCACCAAGATTTATTAAAGTTTTCAAAAAACCGCTCTAGCGTCGTCTTTCCCATTTTGCTAGACTCCCGCCGCTTTTCCCTATCTGGCAGGAGTGAACCATGAGCGGAAAATGGATGTTCCGGTGGTGGCTAAGCGTCGGCGTGGCAATGGGAGCGTGCGGGACGGTCTTAGCCCAGTCGCCTTGGACCAATCTAATCTCGCAGAAGAGTTTGGATGCGAATCCTGAAAAAGCCTACACGGTGACCGAGGACAACGGGCCGTGGATGATCATGGCGTGCAGTTTTTCGGGCGACGGTGCCGAGAAGCAGGCTCAGGAATTGACCTGCGAACTCCGCAAACGCTACAAGTTGCCTGCTTACACCTATCATGGCCGCTTTGATCCGGGCGAGGCTCAGGGGCGCGGCGTCGATGAATTCGGGAAGCCGCGCAAGTGGAACTACATGAAATTCAAGGATAGCAAGGACAAGGAAAAAGCCCGGCATCCCGAAATTACCGAGGTCGCCGTTTTGGTGGGCGACTACGTGTCGGCCGACGATCCCGAAGCCAAAAAGACGCTCCAAAAAATCAAGACCGCCGTTCCGCAATGCCTGGAAATCAAGGAAGGCAAAAAAACCAACCAAACCTTGACCGGTTGGCGCATGATCCAACGGCAAGTTTACGAGGCCATGGGCAGCGAGAAAAAAGAGCTCGGGCCGATGGGCCACGCCTTCGTGACCACGAATCCTTCACTGCCGTCGGATTTCTTCGCCGCCAAAAATCAGCTTGATCCGCTGGTGATCAGCATGAATAAGGACGCTGAATTCAGCTTGCTGGATTGCCCGAAAAAGTACACCGTTCAAGTGGCGACGTTCAAGGGCGGCGTGGTCATCAAGCAGGACGAAATCCAAGCGATTCAGAACGGCACGAAGCAGATGAAAGGCGGACTCGAAGAAGCCGCCGACAAAGCGCACCGCTTGGCCAAGGCGCTGCGCATCAAGGGCTATGAAGCCTACGAATTCCACGATCGCTATGCCAGCATCGTCACGGTGGGAGCGTTCGACTCGGTCGGCACGCCGCGCGCCGACGGGCGAACGGAAATCAATCCCGAGATTCACAAAATCATGGAACGGTTCCGGGCGAAGTCGATCACGTTGCCGGGTCAAGCCACGCCCGCGAACAAGTTGGAGGAGCTGGTCGGCATTCCATTCGACATTCAGCCGATCCCGGTCGAAGCGCCCAAGCGACCTTTCAGCATGGCAATGCAGCAGTAGCGGCCGGCGGACGGAAATTGCAAGGGGATCGAGCGCAGCGAGCCCCGCCGGCGGCTGCCTAATCATACCGTGGGGCTTTTCTGCGCTCGACCCACGAATCTCTAGCCACACTTCCCTCCATGCTTGTTCTCGGCACCGCGAATCGAAAAAAAGGGCTTGAATTGGCCGATTTATTTCGGCCGGTCGGCATTACGCTGAAAACGCTGGCCGATTTCCCCATCGACTTTCAAGTGGAGGAAAACGGCGATACGTTCGCTGCGAATGCACGGTTAAAGGCCTCGGGCTATGCACGGCATCTCGGCTGTTGGGTGTTGGCCGACGACAGCGGGTTGCGGGTCGATGCATTGGACGGCCGGCCGGGCGTTTTTTCGGCCCGCTATTCAGGCCCGGATGCCACGGACGCCTCGAATAATCGCTTACTGTTAGAACAGTTGGGCACACTATCGTTGGACCAACGCACCGCGCAGTTCGTCTGCAACATTGCAGTATCCGACCCGGCCGGTGAGATTCAAGCTCAAAGCGAGGCGGCCTGCCGAGGCCGCATTTTGTTCGAGCCGCGCGGCGAAACCGGTTTTGGCTACGATCCACTTTTCGAGATCGTGGAATACCACCGAACGTTCGCCGAGTTCGGCCTTCGGGTGAAAGCCCAACTGAGCCACCGGGCTCGAGCGGCATTGCGTGTGATTCCTCAACTTATCCAACTTGCCGATGCGGGAAAAATCTAAGATGAAGCATAAAGACGCAATTCCGCCGGAAGACGAATTTGAATTTGCCGACGTCGAGCAAGAAAAAGAGAGTCCGAAGGCCGAACTGTTGCCGGAAGATCGTCAGGCCATCGACTGGTTGGAAAACGTTTACCAAGGCGACAAGATCCGGCAGATCTCTCCTCGCGCGATCATCACCGGCATGTTGATCGGCGGCGTAATGTCGATCTCGAATCTTTATGTCGGGCTGAAAACCGGTTGGGGACTGGGTGTCACGATCACCGCTTGCATTATCGCGTATGCGGTTTTCAATGCGTTGGAAGTGATCGTGCCTGCCTATCGCAAACGGCCGTTCACGATCCTTGAAAACCTGACGATGTCGAGCGCGGCCAGTGCGGCCGGTTATATTTCCTCGGCGGGATTGGTCTCTTCCATTCCCGCACTCTATATGGCCACGGGGCGCGTGTTGACATGGTGGGAAATGATGCTCTGGCTCGGGGCCGTCGCACCGCTGGGCGTCTGCATGGCCATTCCGCTAAAACGCCAATTGATCAATATCGACCAATTGCCTTTTCCCTCGGGCATTGCCACGGCGGAAACCTTGAAAGGCATCCATGCCGCGGGTTTAGAAGCAGTGCAAAAAGCCAAGGCCTTGCTGTGGTCGGCTGCTGTTGGCTGCCTGGTCAAGGTTTGGGCAAGTCTTGATTTACTAGCGGATTCGTTGATGAATCGTTTCGGTCTTATGGAATCCATGAGTAAAAAGATTGGCGAATACACTTTGCCCGAAGCTCTGCCGATTCTTCCGGGGGTAAGAGGCAACGGTTGGCTAGAGCGGCTGACCATCGGATTCGAAGGCTCAACGATTATGATTGCCGCCGGGGCGATCATGGGCATTCGCGTCGGCGTTTCGCTCTTGATCGGTGCGATAGCTTATTATGGCATCATTGCCCCCGTCCTGGTCAGTTCCGATGTAATTGCTGAATCTGCGCTTGCCGGCGGCGGTGCGTATAAAGCGATCGTGAAATGGACGCTCTGGCCCTCGACGGCGATGATGGTCACTTCGGGGCTACTGGCCTTTGGGATGCGATGGCGCACGATCTTGCGGGCATTTGGCGAGTTGGCCGCTATTTTCGGCTACAAAGACAACCGCAAGGATCCGCTCAGTCATATTGAAGTTCCCGCCTGGTGGTTTTTGGCCGGCGTAAGCTTCTCGGGCGCGGCATGCGTGTTCCTCGGCCATTGGCGATTCGGCATTACTTGGTGGATGGGGATTCTGGCGGTCTTGCTGACATTCCTACTTTCGATCGTGGCTGCTCGGGCGACAGGAGAAACGGATATTACCCCCATCGGCGCGATGGGCAAAATCACGCAATTGGCCTATGGCGTCATCGCGCCGTCGAATATGACGACCAACCTGATGACGGCCTCGATTACGGCGGGAGGCGCCTCGGACTGGGCCGATTTGCTGACCGAGTTGGAATTAGGTTATCTGCTCCGTAACAATCCTATAAAGCAGACGATTGCACAGTTTTTTGGGGTGTTGTGCTGCGTTTTCTTCTGCGTGCCCATCTACACCATTGTGGTAAAAACGCCGCCGAAACAAGAGCCAGCGGCCCGTGTCGAGGGAAGCGAAAGAGCACAGAAGGAAGAAATCAGCAAGTCACAGGCTGCCAAGCCTGATGAAGCTGTACAGGAAACGAATCTTGGCACGCAACAACTACCAGCTCCGTCGGCCAAGGTCTGGGCGGCAGTGGCCGAGGTGTTGAACAAAGGGCTAGGCGGGCTGCCGGCAGGCACCGGCTGGGCCATGCTCGTCGGCGGCTTGCTCGGCATCATTATTACCTTGGCCGAGGAATTCATGCCGCGACAATATGTAAGATGGATCCCCTCGGCCACCGGTCTGGGCATAGCCGGCGTCGTGCCGGCCTCCAACTCGATTGCCATGTTCTTGGGTGCCTTGGCTGCTTGGATTTGGACGAAAGCCCATGAGGAAAGTGCCGAAAAATTCGTTATCAGCGGTTCTTCCGGACTAATCGCCGGCGAATCGTTGATGGGCGTGGCCATTATCCTTTGGCTCGAAGGCCCGAATCTTCTGGCCGAGATCAGCCGCTCCCTGTTCGGTGGGTGATTTCTTGTGGTAAATGCGGTGGGTCTTTTCAGACCGCAAGAAAAAAAGTAGATTTGATTGAGCGTGATGCGGGCGGTCTGGATTCGTGTGCTTTGATCCGTATTCTGCGGAGAATCCGTGATCGTCTTGGCTCGATCGGAACGGATTTTTGGCCTTTTCTGAAATTATTCGGATAGGATTGGGCTTTTCACGCCAACCTGAATTTGCTTTATCCGCCTGCGCGTTTTATTCGAGGGCGCGCAGGCAGGTACCGTAGCGTTTTACCTTGCTCGGTGGACGTGCGATTTCTTTCCCTGACATAAGATCGCACGGCCGCTCGCGTAGGGATATAAATGCTACAAGGGGCCAGGCGCGTCTCTTCGGTCCACCCAACCGAGCAGCGTATCCTGGCCCTGTTTTATTGGGTAAAATCAAGATAGGCCATCGGAAGCCGCTAAACCTGATTTCCCCCCTCTTGTAACCAACTAAACCTCTCACCTCTGCCCTACCATGTCTGACTTCGTTCAAGAGCGACATAAGCCTGCTTCACCGTTGGATCGACCAAGGGAACTGATCGTGGCCTGCCCTCCGATGCGGAGCAATATCAACCTGTCCCGGATCGTTCGGGCTGCCGGTTGTTGCGGGGTGCAGCGGATCATCTGCTGCGGCAATGCCAAGGTGATCGGCAAAATTGCACGCGATGCCGGTGATGTACTTCAGGTGGAAACCCATCGGACACTGCCGCCGGTACTCGAAAAATTACGGCAGGATGGCTTTGAAATCGTCGGGTTGGAACAAACGACCGGGGCGAAGTCGATCTTTGAGTTCGCCTTCAAGCGGCGCACGGCCTTGGTGATCGGCAATGAACGCAGCGGCATCGAAGACGAGGTTTTGCGTCTCCTAGATCATGCGGTAGAGATACCCGTCTATGGGCTTCCCTATGCCCACAACGCCGCGACCGCCACGTGCATGGCTCTTTATGAGTTTTGCCGGCAGTACCCAAGAGGATGATATGCATACCCACCGCAGGTGTTGTCTTCGTGGGCGTTTTGGCGGCTTTGCAAGCCTTTTATCTTATTGGGCAATCGTAATAAGCAACCGGCATGGAAATACGGCCGAATACGAGGATTCGATCCGTTAGCCCTCGGCAATTTTCGATTTCGTTCTCGGAAGCCCAATAAATTCGCAAAATTGCTTGCCACCCTTAGCGGTAAATGTTAGCATAAGATCGGTTTGTTTTAGTCTGATTATAGGGGTAATTTCGGTTTTCGGGGGAGGTATTGCGATGGAGAAGTTTCAGAGTTTTATCGAGCGCGTGATGCCTCGTTCGGCGTTTGGCCTGACGATGCTGACCATTGCGTCCAGCATTTTAGTCTGCGCCTTTTTTATTCGAGGGATTCATTTAGTCAGTATCAATGGCGATTCTGAAGGTGCAGATTCCTTGGCGGATCGCAATTTGATCAAAAAATCCATCCTTCTGAGAGAAGGTGAATCTTACAGCACCCGGAAGATCGAGGGCGTTGTAGAGTCGGAAGACGAACCCGGCGAAGGTTCGGAAGAGGGAACGGATTTCACCAAGCTGACGCCGAACCCCGAGAGAAGCGTGCCGGTCAAACCATCAGGTCGCTATTCTTCCAACCCTGGATTGTTGCCCACGGTATCGCCGGGCTATGTGGCGTTATTGTTACGCACCTGTGATTGCCGTTGGGCCGAAAACAGCAAGGCTCCCAAAGAAGGCGCGCAATTCAAAGTAGGCCAGACGTTGAACCTTGCCGCGGGACTTGTGGAAATTGCCTTTGGCTGCGGGGCGAAAGCAATTCTGGAAGGGCCCGCCGTTTTGGAACTGGAATCCAGCAAAAGCGGGGCGCTGCGTATCGGCAAGCTCACGGCCAATGTGCCCGACGAAGTGGAAGGTTTCACCGTTCACACACCCACTACCGAAGTTGTCAGCCTTTGTGCTTCCGCCCCGAAGAGCGTAGCCAAACTCACCTCGACCGCGGATTGTCTTTGGGCCGAAGGCAATGCCGTTACCAAAGAAGGCGCAAGTTTGTTGCCCGGCCAAGCGGTGAAGTTGGTCGGCGGTTTGGCGGAAATCACGTTTGCCAGCGGCGCCAAGGTGATTTTGCAGGGGCCGGCGAACTTCGAGATCGAATCATCGAAAACGGCCACCTTGCATAGCGGCCGGATGACGGCCGATGTGCCGGATGATTTGGAAGGATTTCGTATTCGCACATCGGCGGCCGAAATCCTCAGCCTGCCCGCAGAAGAAAGCAAGGGCACGAAAAGTAAAGTCGCTAAAGATGTGAAGCTGAAAGCAGCGACCAAGCGTTAGTCGTTTCTCCGTTCTGCCGGCTCGAAAATATCTTCCGCAATTTCCAACCTGCGCTGCCGCTATCTACTCGGCGGGAATGCAGTTCATTTTGGAAAATGGCCGCGCGGAGGATCATCAATAGCCGTATTACTGCCCATAGCCTTGGTAGTAATTGCCGTAGTTCTGGTAATACTGCGGCGTGGCGATGCCTTGCAAGGTGCGGGCATCTCGGTTGAGTTGTTGCAGAGTCTGCCCCTGCGTGCGCGAGTAGTTCTGCAAGCCCCGGATATCGTATGCCGTCTTCTGCTTGAAAAAAAAAAACACCACCTCGGCTCCCACTATAGTAGTTTAATTATCCACGCCGCCGGCTCAACTCAGAACAAGGGTCATGTAATGGCGAGCGCCTGACGATCCAGTAACAGGCTAGACAGCCTACACGATGAC
>CAZNMP010000010.1:0-16478 GCA_964573875.1 uncultured Planctomycetaceae bacterium
ATCGGGATCGCGAATTACAACGCCTGGAACTGCTAGCCCCACGAGCGCCATGCTCATCGCCATTCGATGGTCGTCGTAGGTGTCGATCTCCGTGCCATGCAGCGGTCGAGGCGTAATTACCAGACCGTCCTCGCGTTCTTCGACTTCCGCGCCGAATTTGCGCAGCTCGACGGCCAGCGCATGAATCCGGTCGGTTTCTTTATGGCGGATATGCGCGACGCCGCGGATGGTTGTTGTTCCGTGCGCGAATAATGCCACGGCGGCCAACGTTTGCACGGTGTCGCTGATGCCGTTCATATCCACGTTAATGCCCGAAAGCGGTCCGCCCGTGACTGTAATAAAATCATCGCCATAGCGAATCGAGCAGCCCATGTGTTGCAGGCAATCGCAAAATGCAATGTCGCCTTGCAGGCTGTTGCGCGACAAGCCCTCAACGGTCACTTCGCCTTGTGTGATCGCCGCGGCGGCGAAAAAATAGCTTGCCGCCGAAGCATCGGGCTCGACTGTATACGCCCGAGCTTGATAGGAAGTCGGCGTATCCATGCCGAATCGGCCGGATCGCATCGTATTGACGCAAACACCGAACGATTCCATCACTGCGAGAGTCATTTCAATATAAGGTTGCGAGACAAGGATGCCTCGAACGATAAGCTCCACGTTCGACCGCGCATAAGGCACGGCCAAAAGCAATCCGCTTAAAAATTGGCTGGAGATATTGCCGGCCACCATTGCTTGACCGCCCGAAAGCCCGTGAGCATGGATCGTTACCGGCGGGCAGCCCGAACCGGTTTCGGCCGCAACGTCGGCTCCAAGCTGTCGCAGGGCATCGAGCAAATCGCCGATGGGGCGTTCGCGCATGCGGGCGGTGCCGTCGAGTCGGTATTCGCCTTGGCCCAAGGTGAGCATGGCCGTCAGAAACCGGATCGTGGTTCCGCTATTCGCTGCATAGAGTTCGGCTCGATCCGTGGGAATGCGTCCACCGCAGCCGGTAACGCGAATAGTGGCCGAGGCGGCGTCATGTTCAACGGGGATGCCCAACTGACGCAAAGCGGCAATCATGACTTGCGTATCTTCGCTGTCGAGCGCTCCGCTTAACACGGATTCGCCCTCGGCCAGGGCGGCGCAAACCAAGGCGCGGTTCGTTATGCTTTTCGATCCCGGCGGACGAATCCTTGCCTGTAGGGGGCCGGTCGGATGTATTTCGATTTTTCCAGTCATTTTTGTATTATAAGGGAAATAGCCCGGAGCTAACAGTGATGCAGCCGTTTACCGAAGTAGAGGGGATGCTAGGGCCAATCAATTGTTGAATTTGGGAAAAGCGTAGGGCGGGTCAAGCGAAGCGATGGCCCGCCATTTTGCAAAGAATTCAAGGCGGGCCATCGCTTCGCTTGACCCGCCCTACTGAAAACGGATCGACCCTCAGGGGATGCGGGCACATTGATTTCCACGGCCGATTCGTTCTAATAATGCATCATGAATACGGAATTATCCTACGATTTATTGGTTCCGCCGAGGATTGTTTTCGGCTGGGGGCGGCGTCGCGAAGTCGGCCGCTGGGGACGAATGCTCGGCCGTCGGGCGTTCTTGGTTTGCGGCCTGCCGACGGATGCCGCGGCGACCGTTACCGAAGAGATCGCCGCTTCGTTGCGGGCAGAAGGGATCGAGCTTTCGCCCTTGGCCTCGCTGTTGCACGAGCCGGAGGTCGCGGACGTTGATCGCACGGCGGCCCAATTGCGTTTGGCCGGCGCCGCGCAGGGTGATTTCCTCTTGGCCGTCGGCGGCGGAGCGGCCATGGATTTGGCCAAAGCCGCGGCCGCAATGGCCGTCAATCGCGAGAGTGAGACCGTTAAGGATTATCTTGAAGGCGTTGGAAAAGGGCTGAAAATCATCGCGGATCCGCTGCCGGTGTTGGCGATGCCCTCGACCGCCGGCACGGGCGCGGAGGCAACAAAGAACGCCGTCATTTCGTCCTACGATCCGCCTTTCAAAAAGAGCTTGCGCGACGATCGGATGTTGCCCCGCATTGCTTTGGTCGATCCCGAGCTTTCCGTGACGGTTCCGCCGCACGTTACCGCGGCAAGCGGCATGGATGCGATCACGCAGCTTATTGAAAGCTATGTTTCGCGCAAGTCGCAGCTCATTCCGCGGGCGTTGGCCTTGCAGGGGCTTGCGATGGCGGTTCCGGCGATTGTCGAGGCGGTCGAAAACGGCGCATCTCGGCCCGCTCGTGAAGCCATGTCCCATGCAGCCCTGCTTTCCGGCATCGCACTAGCCAATGCGGGGCTTGGGATGGCACACGGCGTCGCCGCGGCGTTGGGCACGCTTTGCCGCGTGCCGCATGGCGCGGCCTGCGCGTTGTTGTTGCCGGCTGCCATCCGCACGAACATGAGTCTTTGCCACGACGAGTTCGCCCTGTTGGGTAATTTGTTGTTTGGTGAGAAGGTTAAACCGCAGAACGCCGCCGATGTGTTTCTTGAAGAGATCGAAACGCTATGCAATCGCGTCGGCGTACCCCGTCGGCTTTCACAGGTAGGGGTTACACACGACCAGATTCCCGCAATTGTAAAAAATTCACGCGGGGCGAGCATGAGCGGCAATCCTCGCGAGCTTTCCGATGCGGAGCTTGCGGCCATTCTTGAGAAACTTATGTGATGTTCAGCATAATAGAAAGTGGACCTATTGTTCCCTCGACCTAACTACTTACAATAGAAAACACCGATGATTCTTTCCGCCGGTTTGACGCCTGCTTGGCAGCAAATTCTGATTTTCGATGGTTTTCGCTATGGGCACGTCAATCGCGCCGCGGAAGTCCACTGGCTTGCTCAAGGCAAAGTGTTGAACACGGGCATTGCCGCCCATCATCTTGGCGGGCCAAGTCTGACGCTCGCCACGGTGGGTGGGCCGCCTTTGGAACAGATCGACCGCGAATTCGCATCGCTCGGCATCCCGCGACGCTGGGTCGTGACGGAAGCTTCTACGCGAGTCTGCACGACGATCCTCGATCGCACCACGGGCACGATGACCGAACTGGTTGAAAACGGCCGACCGTTGCGATCTGAAGAGTTGGACGAATTTTTGCGCGTTTATAAAGAAGAAGCTGCCAAAGCAGATGTCGTGGTGATCGCAGGTTCGCTGCCTTCGGGCACGCCCAGCGGTTACTATCGTCAGTTGCTCGAACGGACGCCGTGCCCCGCGGTGTTGGATTTTCGCGGCGAAGGGCTGATGCAATTGTTGGACCTTCGTCCAAGGGTCGTCAAACCCAATCGCGAAGAACTTGCGCAAACCGTGGGGCGACCTCTGGCCGACGATTCGCAACTGCTCGATGCCATGCGAGAATTGAACCGTGGCGGAGCCCAGTGGGTTGTCGTGTCGCAAGGCGCGGGGCCCGTTTGGGTCAGCTCGAACGCGAACGCCTATCGGTTCGATGCGCCGCCGGTCGATGTGGTCGTCAATCCAATCGGCAGCGGCGACTCGATGGCCGCCGGCATTGCTTGGGCCATTCGCGACGGCCGGCCAATGGTCGATGCCGTGAAGATCGGGATTGCCTCGGCTTTGGAAAATCTTCGCCGGCTCGATACCGGCCGAGTCGATCCCATGCGGGTAAAGCAACTAGCCGAAAAAGTGACGGTTGATTGCCTGTAGGAAAACTGATCTCATAATCTGATCTCACAATAGCCGGGAGCTAACAGACCTTGCACGTGCATAGCAAAACACATGTCCAATAGCCGGGAGCTAACAGCTCCCGGAATGTGCGTAAATCCGCAATTATTCCAACATATTCCAGACAGTTCACGCCTGCGTAGCATGGAACGAGCATCTACGAATTAGCCCTCTGCACCCCTATTGCGGGCTATGTTCGATTGCATCGCGTCGGCTTTCGAGCTATATTTTCAGAACGTGGGTTGAAAATCGTCCACGGTATGTTCCCACCGTTTTTTTCCTTCCGAACTTGGCTTGAGGAGTTTCGCTCATGAAGTGCTTGCGTCTTTCGATGTTTGTTGCATCCGCCGTATGTCTGACATGGTTTGCCGCGACCGCTCGGTCGCAGGAAGCAAAGCCGAACGCGGCGACGACCCCCGCGGCGAGGGCCGACGCCTGGTGGCAGCAACGGCACCAAGGCTTTAACGACCGCATCAAGAAAGGCAATGCCGATTTGCTTTTCATCGGTGACTCGATCACCCACGGTTGGGACGGTCAGATGGAGCTTTGGAACAAGTTCTATGGCAAGCGGAATGCCGTGAATTTGGGAATCGGCGGCGACGAAACGTCGCATGTTCTTTGGCGTTTGGATCACGGCAACATCGACGGCATTTCGCCGAAGCTGGCCGTCATTATGATCGGCACGAACAATGCCGGCAATGTTGGCCATTCGGCCGAGATGATCGGCGAAGGCGTGAAGGCCATCGTCGATAAGCTGCGAGTGAAGCTGCCGCAGACGAAGATTTTGCTGCTGGCCATCTTTCCCCGAGGCGCGGACAACAATGACGGCATTCGCAAGGTCAACATGAAGGCGAACGAGTTGATTGCCAAGCTGGCCGACAATCAGAACGTGTTCTTTATGGATATCGGCCAAAAATTCCTGACCGCCGACGGCGTGCTTTCCAAGGACATCATGCCCGACCTGTTGCATCCGAACACCAAGGGCTATGTGATTTGGGCCGAGGCAATCGAGCCGACGGTGGCCAAGCTGATGGGCGAGAAATAGAATAGATCGCGCCAGAGCCTATCATATAATGTAAAAAGAACGCCTCATGGTTATGGCCATGAGGCGTTTTATTTTCGCTGAAGATGGCCGAGTGCGTTCCGAAGCCGGAGCTTCGGAACGAGGAAATACTTCGGATTGGAATCCGTTTTATTTCTTCTTGCCTTGTTGCTTTTTGATCGCTTGGATCTGTTGATTGATCGTCGCGGCCTGACGCATAAGCGGCGTATTCTTCGATTTCTTCGCGGCTTCAACGGCCATCGCGGCAAGCTTCGCGGCTTCGTCCATGCGCTGCTCGCCGACGGCGTCTTCGGCCAGTTTCATGGCATTTTGGGCGATCTCGCGGAAACTGCTCATGCCGCGAGCCGTCTTCATGGATTCTTCCAGAGCCGTGATCTTTTCCATCAAGGAATCAACATGATTAGCGGGCTTTTCCGCATTGGCGCCAACCTCGGACAATAGTTTTTCAGAATCGATGCCTGCCTTGGCGGCCTCTTGCCAATAACGTTGGGCCAATGCGCGGTTGCCGTTCGGATCGACCGCCAGGAACGTGGCGATGACCGCTTTCGAACCGGGATCCTTGCCGAAATACTGATCGACCAATAGCATGACGAACGGAGTCGGCAATGTCGCGGCCTTGAACCGTTGCAGGCGTCCCTCGGCTTTGATCGTGAGCATGTCGGGCCCGCTTTCGACCACGACAACGCGGTAGTCTTTGTTGATCACAAGCTCTTCGGCGCCTTGCAGTTTGGCCATCGAAGCGCGAATGCCTTTCCAAAACTGCTTAAGGTTTTCGTGCATCGTGCCGATGCGATCCAGTTGTTCTTGCTCCTCGGGCGATTGGACATTGGCCGAGACGGTTTTGAGGTATTTGCCGGCAGAGTCCATATCGCGCTCGGCCAGCGCGGCTTTCACATTGGCGACGGCTTCGGCGAACGCTTTGGCTTTTTCAGGGTCGGTGGGCGGCTTTTGCTTTTCGGCCTCGGCTTTTTCTTTTTCAGCTTCGGCTTTCTTCTGCTCCTCGGCGGCCTTGTCGGCTTCCGCTTTTTTCTTTGCGGCCTCTGCCTTTTCGATTTCTTCCTTTTCTTTCTTGGCTTTTTGCAATTCCAGCTCGGCGGCCTTCGCTTTTTCGGTCTCTTGCTTTGCCACGGCAACCTGGTCGGGCGTTTTCTTCGGCGGCTTCGGGGTTGTCACGGCCGCCGATGGCTGCACGGGTTCCGGTTCTTTGGGAGCAATGGCTTCGCTCCTCGCGGCCAATTGTTCCTGCCGATACATCCGCGCTCCGGCGATTGCCGCAATGGCGACCGCAAGAAGAGCCACACCAGCCAGTATTACGCGCATTCCCGACGACTTGGCAACCTCCGCCGGCTTTGCCGCCATCGCAACGGGCGAGGGTGCCGCGTCGAGTGGCGAAAACTGCACGGGTTCCGGCTCCATCGGCATGGGCATCTCAGCAGTCGGCTCTATCAACACCGGCGGCGGTGATGCGTTCGATCCCGCTTCGGCATAGATGGGTGTTTGGCTGTATCCCACCGGAAACGGACTGCGCGGACGTTCTTCGACGGCGGTCGGGGCTGATGAAAAAGATGCGGTTTCCATACTTGGCGAAGGGGTATTCATTAACGAGGGAGGCGTTGCCATCGTGGGCGACGACCAAGCGTTCGGTGATGTGACGGCCGGCGCGGGGTTACGCAGGCTGTCGTCATAGGCCGCCCGGCTGGCGGGATCGAGCAAACAGGTTTTCGTGGCGGTCAAATAATCGAGCAACCGGCTCCATTCGGCCAGATGCGCGCCGGGACGAACGCGCCGCACTCGAGCCATCGCTGTGTCGGCTGCCCGGGCGATCACTTCCGCATCGGTTTCCGATGGATTCAGACCCAGCAGTTGATAATGGTCGGGCGTTTGTCCGGCGACGTTCACGCCAAGCCATTCGCTATAGGGATTAAAAGTATCAGGCACGAGAGCCCTCGGAGGATGGTCAGGATTATTTTTCCAACATTTTAGCCGCTTGAGGTATGCAAGGCGGGTAAGTTTGTAGGATGCGTCCGCGACGCATCAATCATTGTATTCCATTCATGCACATAATTTTGGTGCGTCGCTGACGCACCCTACTCTGTATTCAAGACTCTCCAGATTACCTAATCCGGCGGGTAAGTTGCAAGAGTGTATTCGGTTAGGTTTCTGAGATATATTCCCCAGATTACCACCATCGCAGGGGGGGCGACAAATAACTTAGGCCACGCTATGCTTCCCTAGTGGAACTTTATGAGCCTCGGCATCGTCTTATCATCTGTCGAGCACCAAGTATCTGGCATTGGATGAAAATGGTTCCCTCTTCAGGAGAGTTTGCGATGAAAAAAAGTTCGAGATTCTACCTCTCGGCCGCTGTCGGCATCCTAACAACTGCGATTCTCTCGTTGGCGGTCATCGCCGCCGACGCACCATTGCCCGCCAACCTGCGTGAAGACATGCGGAAAACCTTCCAACAGGGCAACTTCAAGGATGCCTACGAGGGATACCACAAAATGACCTCCGACCCGCAAAACGATCCCCGGCAGGTCGGCAACGACCTGAGTATGGCCATCCAGTGCCTTCAGCAACTCAATCGCGTCGAGGAGATCGATGCTTTGCTGGAAGAGACGGTGAAGATTCACAAGGACAATTGGCGACTTCTGCAGACCGCTGCCCAGCAGTATATGCAGATTCCGCACCATGGCTTTATCGTGGCGGGCAAGTTTGTTCGCGGCAACAAACGCGGCGGGGGTCGAGTCGTGAATGCCGTCGAGCGCGACCGCGTTCGGGCACTGCAATTGATGACCCAGGCGATGCCGTTGGCCATGAAGGATGAAAATCATGCCGAGGTTGGCGCATTCTTGCAAGCGTTGGCCAATATGTTTTTAAGCAATCGCGGTTATGGTGCGTCATGGCGATTGCAATATCTTACGGATTTGAGCACGCTGCCCGACTATGATGAGGGTTGGGGGTATGGCGATCATCAGACTGCCGGCGCACCGGTCGATGCGGAGGGGAAGCCGGTGTTTCATTACACTCCGAAGACGTTTGAGGCTTCCGAAACCGACGGCCAGCGCTGGCGATGGTGTCTGGAGCAATCGGCGGAAATGAATCCGAGCTTGCGTTCTTCGGTGCGGTTCTGGTTTGCCGAATTTTTGGAGAACCAATTCGGCGTGCAGACGATGGCCCAATGGGGCTGGCGTTTCGGCCGGATGGAAACCGACGATACGAAGGAAGACGAAAGCGGCTCTTACGCTTTGCACACACTGAAGGAAGACGAGACGATTGCGCGGCTGGCCTCTGGCATTAAGCGGTTCAAACTGCCAGATGAGTTTAACTATATCAAAATTTTCCAACAAATTGCCGCCGAACCGCAAGCTCGTCTTGCTGTCGAGTCGTTGGAGCATTTGGCCCAGGTTTTCGAGAATCGACGGCAATATCCCCGTGCGGCCGAGTATTGGCAACAGCTATTGAAAGATTATCCGCAACAAAATCCTAACCGCCGGCAGGGTTGGCAGCAGCGGCTCGACCAAATCGTGGGCAATTGGGGCCGATTTGAGCCTGCTCAAACGCAACCGGCAGGTAAGGGGGCAACGATTGAGTACCGTTTCCGCAATGGGAATGAAGTTGCGTTTACGGCCCATGAGATTAAGGTCGAAAAGTTGCTTGAGGATGTGAAAAAGTTCCTGAAATCGAATCCTAAGAACTTGGAGTGGCAGAAGATCAATATCGCCGACATCGGTCATCGGCTGGTCTATGAAAAACAGAAGCAATATATCGGTCCCAAGGCGGCCGAATGGAAGATGACGCTTGAGCCGCGCAAAAAACATTTCGACAAGCGAGTGACCGTTACCACGCCGTTGCAGAAGCCGGGCGCTTATTTGGTTGAAGCCAAAATGGCCGACGGCAACACGACGATGATCGTCGTTTGGGTGGACGACACCGTGATCGTCAAAAAACCGCTTTCTGGCAAGACGTATTACTATGTGGCCGACGCCGTGTCGGGCAAGCCGGTGGCCAAGGCGAACATTGAATTTTTCGGCTGGCAGCAGAAATATCACGACAAGCCGCCGCGACACGAGGTTCTTACCAAGCAATTCGCGGAATTCAGCGATGCCGACGGCCAGGTGATTCCCGATCCGCGACAGCAAGTTACGGATTATCAGTGGCTTATCACCGCGCGGACCGACGCCGGCCGATTTGCGTATCTCGGCTTCACCGGCGTATGGTACGGCAATTGGTACGACGCTGAGTACGAAGCCACGAAGGTTTTCACGATCACCGACCGGCCGGTCTATCGGCCCGACCAGAAGGTGAAGTACAAATTCTGGATTCGGCATGCCAAATATGATATGGAAGACATTGGCGACGAGTTTGCCAATCGCGAGTTTACGGTTGAAATTCATAATCCCAAGGGCGAGAGAATCGTCGAGGAACGCAAGAAAACCGATGCCTATGGCGGCATCGAGGGCGAATATGCGGTGCCCGCCGATGCTCCGCTGGGTGTTTATGCGTTGAACATTCAAAACATGGGCGGCAGCAGTTTCCGCATCGAGGAATATAAGAAGCCGGAGTATGAAGTGTCGGTCGATGCGCCGACCGTGCCGGTGATGCTTGGCGAGAAAATCACGGCTACGATCAAGGCGAAGTATTACTTTGGCTCGCCGGTCACGAAGGCCAAAGTGAAGTATAAGATTAATCGCAGCAGCCACGACGACCGCTGGTATCCCGTCGGGCTGTGGGATTGGTTCTATGGGCCCGGCTACTGGTGGTTTGCTTATGATTACAGTTGGTATCCCGGTTGGCGTCACTGGGGCTGCGAGCGGCCGATACCGTTCTGGTGGCCACGCGGCAACCAACCGCCGGAATTGGTGGCCGATCAGGAAGTTTCGATCGGGCCCGACGGCACGGTGAAAGTGGAAATCGACACGGCCGTGGCCAAGGCGATTCATCCCGACCAGGATCATAGCTACTCGATCACGGCCGAGGTGATCGACGCATCGCGCCGGACCATCGTCGGCTCGGGCACGGTGCTGGTCGCCCGCAAACCGTTCACGGTCTATGCGTGGATCGATCGCGGCTACTATCGCGTGGGCGATAAGATTGCCGCGCATTTTTCGGCACGCACGCTCGACGGCAAGCCGGTCGAGGGCCGTGGCGAGCTGAAATTGCTCAAGATCAGCTACAAAGACGGGAAGCCAGTCGAAACGCCGGTACAGACGTGGAAAGTGGATACGAATGTTGAAGGCATTGCCCAACAGCAGATGACGGCCTCCGAAGCGGGACAATATCGGATTTCGTATAAGTTGACCGACAAAACCTCCCCTCGCCCGCAAGCGGGAGAGGGGCAGGGGGTGAGGGCGGCCGGCAGTGACAAAGATACAGCCAGCCCTAAGCCTCTCCCAAAGGGCGAGGGGACCGGAACGCACACGATTGAAGGCGGCTATGTCTTCACGGTGATTGGGCAAGGGTTTGACGGCGCTCAGTTCCGCTTCAACCATTTGGAGTTGATACCCGACAAACGAGAATATGCCCCGGGCGATAAGGTGAAGATGCAGATCAACACAGATCGCACGGGCGGAACGGTTTTGCTGTTCACACGGCCGGCCAATGGCATTTATCTGCCGCCGGAAGTGATTCGGCTCGACGGCAAGAGCGTTGTGCGCGAGATCGGCGTTGTGAAGAAGGACATGCCCAACTTTTTCGTCGAGGCCCTGACCGTGGCCGACGGCCGCGTCTATTCGGAGACGAAAGAAATCGTCGTTCCGCCGGAAAAGCGGATTTTGAATGTCGAAATTCAGCCGAGCAAGGAAGCTTACAAGCCGGGCGAAAAAGCCAAGGTGCAACTGAAGCTGACCGACTTTACGGGCGAGGCTTATTCCGGTTCGACCGTTGTGGCGATCTACGACAAATCGGTTGAATATATTTCCGGCGGCAGCAACGTGCCGGAGATCAAGGAGTTCTTCTGGAAGTGGCGGCGTCACCACCATCCACAGACTGAATCGAGTCTGGGACGCTGGTTCCAGAACCTCTTTGCACCAGGTTCGGTCGGCATGGGAGATTTGGGCGTTTTCGGCGGTTCGGTAGCTGAAGAGATGGATGAACTGGCGGATGCCGACGGCCGCATGGAAGGACCGCAATCATACACCACACATCGTGGGGCAATGAACGGTGCCGGCTTCGGTGGCGGTCGCATGATGCGAAAATCGGCGGCGCGAGAGATGTCGATGGATGCGGCGCCTGGCATGGCGATGCCGATGGCTGCGGCAGCTCCGCCGATGAAGGAAGCCAAGGCGGAAGGTTCGAGGCCGCTTGAACTATCAGTTAGCGATAAGAGCGGTGCAGAGCCGGCGCTGGTTCAGCCGACTGTGCGCAGTAAGTTTGCCGATACGGCCCTGTGGGTCGGCGCGTTGACAACCGGTAAAGACGGCACGGCCGAAGTGTCGCTCGACATGCCCGAGAACTTGACCACATGGCGCATCAAGGTCTGGGGCCTGGGCCACGGCACCCGCGTCGGCCAGGGCGTTACCGATGTGGTTACTCGCAAGGATCTCATCATCCGCCTGCAAGCCCCACGATTCTTCGTGCAAACGGACGAAGTGGTGCTGTCAGCGGTGGTGCATAACTACCTGAAAACAAAGAAAAAGGTTCAGGTGGCTCTGGAACTAGACGGCAAATGTCTGGAGCTGATCCCTGAAGGCGACAAAATGTCGCCCAAGCCGGGCCATCCCGTGATGCTCAACACCGGCAAGATGCACAACGAACCGGTCGAGGTTGAGGCCAACGGCGAAGCCCGTGTGGATTGGCGTGTGAAGGTCTTGAACGAGGGCGAGGCCGTCGTTCGGATGAAGGCCCTGACGGACGAAGAGTCGGATGCAATGGAGCAGAAGTTCCCGTGCTATGTGCATGGAATGTCGAAGATGGATTCGTTCGCCGGCGTGATCCGGCCGGATGACACGGTCGGTAAGTTCACGGTCGATGTGCCGAAAGATCGTCGGCCGGGCGAGTCACGGCTCGAAGTGCGTTACTCGCCCACTTTGGCCGGTGCGATGGTCGATGCGTTGCCGTATATGGTGGATTATCCCTACGGCTGCACCGAGCAGACCCTCAACCGCTTCCTGCCGACTGTGATTACGCAAAAAATCCTGCTCGATATGAAGCTTGATTTGAAGGATATCCAGAAGAAGCAGACGAACCTGAACGCCCAAGAGATTGGCGATGATAAGGAAAGGGCGAAGCAGTGGAAGCGGCTGCCGCGTAATCCGGTGTTCGACGAGGACGAAGTGCGGCGGATGGTTAAGGACGGCGTCGAGCGGCTTACCGCGATGCAATGTTCCGACGGCGGCTGGGGCTGGTTCTCCGGTTGGGGCGAGTATTCCACGCCGCACACGACGGCCGTCGTGGTCCACGGCCTGCAAATCGCCAAGGCGAACGACGTAGCCCTGGTGCCAGGCGTTTTGGAACGCGGCGTCGAGTGGCTCAAGCGTTATCAGGACGAGCAAGTTGTTTGGCTGAAGAATGCCGCGATCGAGAAGAAGCCTGAAGGGCTGCGGTGGAAGGACAAGGCCGACAACATGGACGCCTTCGTCTACATGGTGTTGGCGGATGCCGGCGTGAAGAATGCTGATATGTGTGAGTTCCTCTATCGCGACCGCACGCATTTGGCCGTCTACGGTATGTCGATGTACGGCCTTGCACTCGAAAAGCAAGGCGAGAAGGAAAAGCTGGCGATGATCTTGAAAAACATCAGCCAGTACGTGCAGCAAGACGACGAGAACCAGACGGCGTGGCTCAACCTGCCCGAGGGCTATTGGTGGTATTGGTACGGCAGCGAGTACGAGGCCCATGCCTATTATTTGAAGCTTCTGGCTCGCACCGATCCGAAGGGCGAGTTGGCTCGGCGGCTGGTCAAGTATCTGCTGAACAACCGCAAGAATGCCACTTATTGGAATTCGACGCGCGACACGGCCCTTTGCATCGAGGCAATGGCAGATTTTATTCGCGGCAGCGGCGAGGACCGGCCTGAGATGACCGTCGAAGTTTACTACGACGGCAAACTGCAAAAGGCCGTCGAGATCACGCCGAAGACTTTGTTCGCCTTCGACAATAAGTTCGTACTGGAAGGTGACGCCATTACAACCGGCAAGCACACCGTCGAACTGAAGAAGAAAGGCAACGGGCCTCTCTACTTCAACGGCTATCAAAGCTACTTCACGCTCGAAGATTTCATTCCGAAATCGAAGTCGATTGAAATCAAGGTCGATCGGAAGTACTACAAACTGGTGAAGGCCGACAAGTCGGTCAAGGTTGCCGGTTCGCGAGGTCAGGCCGTCGATCAGAAGGTCGAGAAATACGATCGCGTGGAGTTGCCGAACCTGTCGGTCGTTAAGAGCGGCGATCTGGTCGAAATTGAACTGGAAATCCAGAGCAAGAACGACTACGAGTATCTGGTCTTCGAGGACATGAAGCCGGCTGGTTTCGAGCCGGTCGATCTGCGAAGCGGATACACGGGCAATGATCTCGGTGCGTATGTCGAGTTCCGCGACAACCGCGTGGTGTTCTTCGCCCGCGCATTGGCCCGGGGCAAGCACAGCGTTGCGTATCGTATGCGTGCCGAAATCCCCGGCAAGTTCAGTGCCTTGCCCACCCGGGCCTCGGCGATGTATGCCCCGGAACTCAAGGCAAACTCGGACGAGTTGAAGATCGGGGTGAAGGATTAGGGGCTAGCGGCTAGGGATTAGGAAGACACCCCGCAACTGCGGTCGCGGGGTGAGATGGCTTTTGAGTTTTTGATGAATCTCTTCTCGCGACTCTTGATTTTGGTTTTGCTGATGGCCATCGTCGCATGGATTGATTGGCGACGCCGCGGCCAGGAGGCTACGCGATGGCGGGAATATGTTTTCTTGTTGTTGGCGGGTTTTTTGGGCGGGTTTGTTGGTATTGCCAACGATCATGTTACGGCCACGATCTCGCCGGAGTATTTCTTCATCGGCAAAGGAATCAAACTCGATGACGGCTTCCGTCGCCATGTAACCGAGCTTGGTTTTCACGCGGGATTATTGGCGGGCGTCGTGATTGGCGGAGTTTTTTTGATGGCCAATAATCCCAAGCCCAACCGCCCCAGCCTGCCTGCCAAAAAGCTTGTGCGATTTGCCCTGTATCCGATCGTGGGAGCACTCGTCTTGGTGCCGTTGGGATCTGTAATGGCGTATTATCTCGATCCCCTAAATTTCTCGGCGGATCTGAGCGAAGCCCTTTCGCCGGAGCAAATTGGCCGATTTCTCGCCGTCTGGGGCATCCATCTAGGGCTTTATGCCGGTGGGCTTGTAGGCACTATTGCAGGTGTCCTCGGCATCAGGAGAATGCGGCGAACGCAATAGCAACTCAATGCGGGCGAGAGTCTTTTTCACGCTGCAATTCGAGGCATCGCTTCGGCGTATTGCGACGAACAGTGGCTTGCGCGTCGGCCCAAACGATCATCTCCTGGATAATCCGCCATCGCTCGGCGGGATCCCATTGGGCCTCGCGCTTTTCCTCCTCAAGTCTCTTCTCATCAAAAAAAGATGGAACACTCATTCTCTTATTCTACCTTCTAAAACGCGGCCATGCCAAGTCGGGGCGTTGCGGCATCAGGACAGCCCCATCTCCTTGCGCACAAGCCAATCGCGGATGCCGTCGGGCAGAATCCTGGCGATTTTGAAGCATAGCCATACGCTCCAACCGAGATAGTAGCGTGTTTTCGGTCGCGGGGCGGTCAGGGCATGAACAACCGCGCGGACGACGGTTTCAACAGGCGCCGCCGAGGCGGCCGTTCGGGCAACGACATCGCGAACTTTGGCGATTTCCGCTTCGTAGAACGAAAATCTTTCGGCAGGCACTTGCCCAATCAATGATTGGGTCATGTCTTCCGACTTTTTCCAGATATGCGTGTCGATGGGGCCCGGCTCGACGTTTGATACCTGAATCCCCCAACGGCAAACTTCGAGGCGCAGCGCGTCGGCGATGGCTTCGACGGCGAATTTCGAGGCGCAATACGCACCAAGATAGGGCGACGATATCGCGCCGCTTACGGAACTGATATTAACGATTCGTCCCCGCGCTTTCCGCAGAAAAGGCAGAAAGGCCTGGGTTACCGCCACAACGCCCAGCACATTGATCTCGAGTTGCTGCCGCCACGCTTCGATCGGCACTAACTCGACGGGGCCTGGCGCGGCGATTCCGGCATTGTTCACCAAGCCGGCGAGGCCGTTTTCGCCTACCGCATGAGCGACCAATTCGGCAGCGGCCGCGATCGAATCCTGTTGGGTTACGTCGATTTGCAAGGGCGTTAAACGTGGCGACGCCTCGGCCTGCAAGTTTTTGGCAGCTTCCTCGGATCGAACGCCGGCGAAAACGCGAAAACCCCGGCGATCCAGTTCTAAAGCACAAGCTCGACCGATGCCCGACGATGCACCCGTGATGACGATTGCGGGCAGTGAAGATTGTTTTTCAGACATGATGAATTGATTAGCGATCAGTAATTAGCGATCAGCGATCAGCAGTCAGCTATCAGCGGTCAGCTATCAGAAAAAGTGGTCTGTGGCTAGAAATTCGTGGCTAGTGGCTAGTGAAACCAAGCTCCCCTCGCCCGTTTTTCGGGAGAGGGGCCGGGGGTGAGGGCGGTCAGCAGTCAGTGGCTAGTGAAACAAATCCCAAATCCCAAATCCCGAAATCCCAAATTTCTAGTCCCTAGCCTCACACTGCCGTACGCAATGGTCGGTGTCCTGCACTGCCGCCGGCGCAAGTTTCGAGCAATAGTTGCCAACTTTGCGGCGAGCCGCCGGTAAGGCGTCCGAGCAGTCGGGGAGTGGCGGCCTTAGTGATCGATGTCGGATTGGCCGGCACTTGGTCGAGGTGCAGCATTGCCATTAATGCCGCTTCGATCGGGTCTAGGGATTCCGCTGAAATGCCGAGATCCGCAAGCCGAATCAACGGTTTCCGCGTCAAATTGCCGATTTCATGCAGCAACATGCCGTTATGTTGTCCACCGCCGGTTACGATGATTTCATCCAGCTTGGCATCGTCCGGCAAACGTCGCGAAATCGCTCGGGCAACCATTTCGGCAACAAAATGCGTGGCCGTGCAAAGCAGATCGCGTACCGACCAGTCGGAAGCAACGGCCATCTGCACGGCATCGGCCAAAAAACGCTCGGGCCGCACGCCGCGCGGATGCCATCGAGGCGGCGGACACTCGAAATAAGGATTGGCCAACCAATGTTGTTCCAATTCGGCGATGCGATGGCCCTGAACCGCCATCCGACCGCCGGGATCGAAACGATTTTGGCCGCCGGTCAATCGTTGCGTAAGCGTATCGAGCAGACTCATGCCTGGCCCAACCTCGAACGAAATCACTCGGGCATCGGCGCGTTCCAAGCGAACGGGCGGGATATAGCTTAATCGCACGGTGCGGCCAAGATCCAACAAGGCGCGGCTTCGCAGCGGATCGCGAAGTAAAACCCAGTCGGCCAGAGCGGTCAAAGGGCCTCCTTGCCCTCCAACCGCAAGATCCCGCGCGGCAAAAGCGTCGATCACGTTCAAGCCCGTGGCCTCGGCCAGTCGGGCTGGATCGCAAATCTCCAAATAACCCGTCGGTTCGCTCCGTCCATGAACCTTGGGGCTTGTAACGCCGGTTGCCGGCGGACGTAAGACGCCGCCATCCTGTGCCTCAGGAAATTCCCAGATCCCTGGGTCGCAAACACCAATAGCCAGCACTCGACTGGGCGCG
>CAZNMP010000011.1:0-15934 GCA_964573875.1 uncultured Planctomycetaceae bacterium
AATGTGTATGTTTGGGTGCCCCAACTATCGAGGCCGAAGTAGTTGAATTCAACGTCCAAGTCTTGCCATATCTTGTGGCAGGTTGCACCGAATTCCATACCGCCGGCAAAGGGATAGTTGATTTCCCTGGCATCGAACATCGGTTCGGAAGTTCTCGGATCGAGAAGCACGGTTTGGCAGCCGCTCGATGAACGATACAACCACAATGCCTGGGCGATGACGGTCCACCGAGGTTCGCCGCAGGTGCGATCTCGGAATCGCTCGAACCAACTGGGCATTTCTTCGGAGGACGAACTATCCGCCACGGCCTCGCCGGAATCGGCAGACGCCGCTCCGTAGGAAGTGCCATACGGAACTCCCGTCGGCACGGCATAGGGGGCGCTGGTGCGGTTTTCCGTGAGATAGGAACAGGCTGAAGCTGGATACCAAGGGCTCGTGTTTTGGTAGTCGGGCAATCCTTGGTAGTAATGCATCGCATTGGCCGGTGCGGCGGTATTCGTGCCTTCCTGAGCCTGTAGACCATTAACTGCCGCCAGCAACATCAAGAAGGATGTGGTGATTTTCCAGCCGGTCATTATGAAGTTCCTCAATGTATACGAGCTGCACCCTCGTAGGGAGGGTAACAATAGAGATCCATCCCACCCCATTCGGTCCTACATTCGGATCGACCGAAAAAAATGATACCCCGAGAAAAAACGGAATTCACGGCATATACCCCCTATTTTCGCTAAATTGCAGCATTTTGCCCAGTGTCACTTTTCTAACTACTACTATGGGGGATGTTGTAATTATCGTCAAATTTGTTAAAAGTGGTAATATTGGAGAAATTTATCCAGATTATCTCGGAACGGATCTTATCGGTTGCCCTGCGTGTTTTTCACGCACGGTGAGCCGTCTCCTGGATTGATTTCTTTCGTCTCGCGAAAAGAGACTTTTTCACCCAACAAGGGAGATATCATGGCGCGCTCGCAAAACGCTCTTTCACCGTTCGGCAATAGTCTTCGAGGGCGTCAGAAGTATCAACGCAAGCTGCGTCTGGAACCGTTGGAACAGCGCCAGTTGCTGAGCGTTTCGTCGCTTTCTTATCTTACCTATGAAGACTTGGCCGCTATGCAATTGGCGGACACGGTTTCGGCGACTGCCGCGCCAACTGATTCATCGTTTAGCTTGCTTAATGTAGATGGCCAGTGCTATGTGACTTCGGTCAAGAATCAAGGTAACGAAGGTACTTGCTGGGCGCATGCCACTTGTGCTTCGATCGAGAGTGCACTTTTGGTTGAGGGTGGGCCGTATGTCGATCTTTCTGAAAATGACCTGAAGGAAAATCATGGTTTTGATTGGGGGCCCGACGATGGCGGCAACTCGACTATAAGCGAAGCCTATCTTGCACGGGGAGGCATCTACCTTGAAGCAGATAGTCCCTATGTAGACTACGATACCATATCGGATGTCTCTGGTTTCTATCCCGAGTACTATGTTCAAGAAATGCTTAAGTTTACTACTCAGGAGGAGATCAAATATGCCTTGGTGAATTATGGTGCCTTGGATACAACCATGTGGTGGGATTATAGCTGCTATAACGATGGAAATTATTACTATTCCGGAACTAGTGATCCACAGGGCACGCAGTGGCACGATGTTACCATTGTTGGTTGGGACGACAATAAGGAAATTGAAGGTGTCACAGGCGCATGGTTGATTAAGAATAGTTGGGGAGCTGACTGGGGCAATGATGGCTACTTCTGGTTGGCATATGATGATACCATTGCCTGTAAATCCGCCGAGGCATTTTGTGATGTCGAAGCGACTACTGAAAATACCCAGGTCTACTGCTGGTCGACCTTCGGAAATCTAGGTGCTTCTTACTTTGACTCAGCGTTCAATGCCTATACAGCCGATTCCGATTGTATTTTGTCACAGGTTGGTTTTTTTACCGAAAATGATGACGTGTCATATACCGTGACTGTTTACGATACCTACTCCAACGGGAAATTGTCGGGCGTATTAGGAACTGCCAGCGGTACGGAAACTTTTCAAGGGTATCATACCATCGAGTTGGCAAATGCTGCGACCTTATCAGAGGGCAATGATTTTTATATTTGCTTGACCCTTAGCGATGGCCTCTATAGTTATGACTGCTATTATGAGGATTTTGCCTCGAATGTCACGGCCAGTGCTGGCCAAAGCTATTTCACCATGAATGATGGTTCGACGTGGTCGGATCTTACTACCGCCTATTCAAATACCTCCACGTTCAACTTTAACATCAACGCCATCGTAACCAACATCAGCGGTCCCGTGATTACAGATTCCAATATCACGGTCGAAGGAGCCACTGGCACGAATGACATCTTTGTCGCGGGCGACACGGTGACGGTAACATGGAACAATAGTGCGACGGGCGACAACAACGCCAACATTACCGACGTCACGGTCGACTTTAGCCAATTCGGTGGGGACAGCGCCGTTGTAGCCACCGAAACAGACGGTGTTTGGACGGCCACGTACACGATCTCCGCCGACTCCACGTTGGATACGTCGAATGCCAAGATCTCTATTACGGCGGTAAACAGCGCAAGCGAATCGACTACCCATCAGGACGCTACCGCGTATGTGATCGACTGCGTCGCGCCAACCGTCACCACGAGCAACATCACAGTGCTGGTGAACGGCACGGTTTACACCGCCGGCATGACGGTTCTTGCGAACGACATCGTTACCGTTCAGTGGAACAATACGTCGTCGGGCGACGCCATTACCGACGTCGTCTCGGTTGCAATGGACTTCAGCAGCTTGGGCGGCGGCATCGTCGCGGCTGCCAACAATGGCTCCGGCACTTGGACGGCCAGCTATACCGTCATCGCGCTGCCCTCCTCGGTATATTCCGCCGTCATTACTGTTGCGGCGACGGACGACGCGGGCAATGTCGGCGAGAACGTATCGCCCACGGTGGCGCTCGGCTACATCGACACGGCTCTTAATCTCGTTATCTCGGACGACAGCACGATCTATGGCGAGTCCGTCACGTTCACCGTCAGGGTTACCGATCCGAACAGTGCCGTGATTATGCAGGGCGACGTGTTGTTCTATGTCGATGGATCGCTTTTCGCCACAATTGATTTGGCGACGACCAACACCTGGACCACACAATGGTTGGCGGCGGGAAACCACACGATTCTCGCGTCATTTGGCGCTTCGGCAACCGACTGCTATGAAGAAAGCAGCGACAGCGTCACCAATTCGGTCGGCAAGGCGTCCTTATCGCTAATGGCCGACGACAAGAAGGTTCAATACGGTCAGTCGGTTTCTTCGGCCACGTTAACCTATTCTTTGGTCGGCGGTTTGACGGGCGATCCGAACGCGGCGCTCACTTCCCAGCCGGTTCTCACGCTTGTCGGAAGCGGGATCAATGTGGGAGCGGAGTATGCAATCGTGATTACCGGGGGAACTTCGGACAATTATCAAATCGTTTCCCACATCAACGGCACGTTGACGATCACGAAAGCCGCTTTGACCATCTCCGCGGACAATAAGACCAAGACCTACGGCGATGCCAATCCCACGCTGACTTACACGGTCTCCGGATTGGCCTTCGGTGAAAGGCTGAGTGATATCGGCGTTACCGTCTCGCTGGCATGCGAAGCGACCGCCTCCTCCGGTGTGGGCAGCTATGCCATTGTGACGACCTGCGTTGGGAATCCGACGAATTACGATGTGACCTATGCCAATGGGAAGCTCACGGTTACGAAAAAGGCGTTGTTGATCACGGTTGATAACAAGGCGTTCTTCTCCGCGCCCGGTGCAACGATGCCGACTTTCACATCGACGATTACCGGCTGGGTATCCGCTGCCGACGAAGCCACGTTGCAGGGGCTCGTCTATATAACAGACGCCACAACAACGAGCCCGGCGGGAGTCTATACGATTACGGCCTGGGGAGCTTGGGCGCCCAATTACAGCATCAGCTACAAGCCCGGCACGTTGACGATCTACAGCGGGACCAACACCGTGGCGGTGGTTGCTGATTCGGATTTGGGCGGCAACTCACTCTACGTTCTCGGCACGACCGGCGTGGATGTGATTACGATCAATCCCACTTCCGCGAAAAACGCCAATTTGATTGTCGTTTCGATGAACGGTAAAAAACGCGGAACGTATGACATTTCCAACATCACGCGCATCATCGTGCATGGTTATGCCAAAAATGATACGATTTGTCTCAATGGCAAGATTACCAAATCCGCCTGGCTTTACGGCGATGCCGGCAACGACACGATCATCGGCGGCGGCGGCAATGATTACCTTTTCGGCGGTGACGGCGCCGACACCCTTAACGGCAGCGCGGGACGCAATATCCTCATCGGCGGGTTGGGGAGCGATTCCTTGATCGCCAATAGCAAGGGCTCTACAGGCGAAACCATCCTTATCGGCGGCACAACGGCCTATGACGCCAACGATATCGCCTTATCCGCAATTCTCAATGAATGGAGCAGTTCCGACAGTTACGAAACACGAGTCAAAGCCATCCGCGGCGAAACAATCTCAGGCTTGAACGGCTCGTACTTTTTCAATGCATCCACGGTCTTAGACGACCGTGCGGCTGATAAGTTGTTCGCCAACCGATCGGTGTTGAATTTTATTTTCCAGAGTTCCAAAGATAAACTAGCCAGCAACAACTCCTCCGGCTTGACTTGGGTCAAAAAGAAAGATGCCATCATTACCGTTTGACGCTGCTTGGAATCTCCGTCGATTGAGTTTTTCCTTGCCGATAAACCTCGGCAACGTCGATATCAATAGGCGCGAAGGAATTCATTGATTCAAAGTCCAGGCCCACGGATGGTTCGTTCGATGCCTGCCAATCTTACGCAACAGTATCTGAAAGCAGAGGAAAAATACCGTCGGGCGGCGACCCTGGAGGAAGAACTGGCATGCCTTCAGGAGATGCTCAAGGAAATCCCGAAGCACAAGGGGACCGACCACCTTCAGGCGGAGCTGAAGGCGAAAATCGCCAAGGTCAAAAAAGAGCAAGTCACCGAAAAGAGCACCGGCAAGATCAAGGGGCTCCGAATTCCTCGCCAAGGGGCCGGAACGGCGATCATCCTGGGAGGCCCCAACGCCGGCAAGAGCCAGTTGGTGGCCAGTCTGACCCGAGCCACGCCCGAGGTCGCCCCCTATCCGTTCACCACGACCGTGCCCGCCCCGGCCATGATGCCCTGGGAAGATGTGAACGTTCAGTTGATCGACACGCCCCCGATCACGGCCGACTACATGGATACCCATCTTCAAGGGCTGATCCGCGCCGCCGACTTGGCCTTGTTGATGATCGATCTGGAAAACGACAACGGGATCGAGTCGTGCCAGGACATTTTGGACCGGCTTTCGCAGACTAAAACCCGTTTGGCTGCCGTATCGTCGCTCGACGAGAACGATGTCGGCCTTTCTTACACGCGAACATTTTGCGTGCCAAACAAGATCGACGCCCCGGGCGCGGCCGACCGTTTGAACATGCTGCATGAATTGCTGCCGCTGGACTTTCCTGAATATGTCATCTCGGCCGCCCATGGAACGGGGTTGGAGGCCCTGCGCGAGGCCATCTATCGCTCGCTCGATGTGGTCCGCGTTTACTCGAAATTGCCCACAGCCAAGGAGGCCGACCGCGATCGGCCATTCACGCTTCGCACCGGCAGCACTTTGTTGGAGATGGCTGGCATGGTTCACAAGGATTTTCTGAAAGGTTTGAAGTTTGCCCGCGTCTGGGGCACTGCCGTCCACGACGGCACGCAAGTCAAAAGCGACTATGTATTGCACGATCAAGACGTGGTGGAATTGCACATGTAAAAGAAGGAACTAGAGTAGTGTCTCACACGGATTGTGATTTATCAAAGTGTCAGCAAAGATTTCGACCCGTAGGGTCGCCTGAAAATAGCCCGGCGATTCATCGCTGGGACAAGAAGCGAGGTATTCCGATTTCGTCCCGTAGGGACGATGGAATTGTTTTCCCCTCACCTTCAATCGTCCCTACGGGACGTAATGGGACCGATAATACGTTCTTTGGTCCCAGCAGTGAACTGCTGGGCTATTGTTGAATGCCCCTCCGGGGCAAAATCTCATCGCGAAGAAATTACGTCACTTACGAGACACTATACTAGAGATTTGTGATTTCTGATTTTTGATTTATTCTCTCTGATCCCTGGCCCGTGACTCCTGACCTCTGGTTCCTGACCCCTGATCCCTCTCTTATGACAAATTCCGACATTGCCGCCGTATTCGAGCATATCGCCGACCTCTTGGAGTTTCAGGGGGCCAATGCGTTTCGGGTGCGCGCCTATCGTAATGCTGCGCGTACCATTGCCGATCTGGCTGAATCGGTTGCCGACATCGTCGCCGATCCTGATCGTTCGCTGCAAGACATCGAGGGCATTGGCCATGATTTGGCTGAAAAGACGGCCACGTTGGTCAAAACCGGCTCGCTGCCGATGCTCGAAGAACTCTTAGCCCAGATCCCCGAAAGCGTGCTGGCCATCCTGCGCGTGCCCGGCTTGGGGCCCAAACGTGCCGCGCAGCTTTTTCGCGAGCTGAACGTCGCCACGCTCGACGAGTTGCGCGCAGCCTGCACGTCGCATAAGGTACAGGAACTAAAAGGCTTCGGCGTCAAAACCGAGGAAGCCATTCTGGAAGGACTCGCTATCGCCTCGGAAGCGGAAAAGCGAATCCTCTGGATCGAGGCCGAAGGCCACGTCCACGAAATCCTTACGCACATGGAAGGCTGCAAAGCCGTGCAAAAAATCGCCGCGGCCGGCAGCTATCGCCGCGGCAAGGAGACTGTTGGGGACTTGGATTTTTTGGTTGTCACGCGCGACGTGCCCGCCGTGATGGATCGTTTGGCCGGTTTTGAGGGGGTTGCCTCGATCATTGCCCGCGGCGACACCAAAATGTCGCTCCGCCTGCAGGGCGGCGTTCAGGTTGATCTGCGCGCCGTCGCGGCCGAGTCCTTCGGGGCGGCCCTGCAATACTTCACCGGCTCGAAAGAACATAACATCATCTTGCGCGGCCGGGCCAAGGATCAAGGATTCAAGATCAACGAGTACGGCGTTTTTCGCGGCGAAAAGTCGATTGCCGGCCGCACCGAGGAAGAAGTTTACGCGGCGATCGGTTTGCCGTGCTTTCCGCCCGAACTGCGCGAGGCTCGGCATGAATTCGAGTGGGCCGACGCCGGTGCGCTGCCTACGCTGGTCGAAACCGCCGATATTCGCGGCGATTTGCACATGCACAGCACCTGGACCGACGGTCAAGCAAGCATCGAGGAGATGGCTGCGGCGGCCAAAGCACGCGGATTGAAATACATCGCCATCACCGATCATTCAAAGCGGGTAACGATGGTCGGAGGACTCGACGCGCGCCGCGTGCGGCAACAATGGGTCGAAATTGACAAACTGAACGAGCGTCTCACCGGCATCACGGTTCTCAAAGGAATCGAGGTCGATATTCTCGAACGCGGCGGACTCGATCTGCCCGACGATGTGTTGGCCGAGGCTGATTGGGTCGTCGCCAGCGTGCATTACGGCCATCAGCAGTCGCGCGAACAAATCACCCGCCGCGTGATCGAAGCCCTCGAAAATCCTCATGTTGCCGCTATCGGCCATCCCACCGGCCGCATGTTGCTGGCCCGCAAGCCTTACGAAATCGACATGGACGCGGTGATGAAGGCGGCCGCCGCCAACGGCAAGCTGCTGGAACTGAACGCACATCCCAAACGGCTCGATTTGGATGACGTAGCCTGTGCCGCGGCGAAAAATCACGGTGTACGGATCGTCATTTCCACCGATTCGCACCGGCCCGAAGGTCTCGATGCCATGCGGCTTGGCGTGCAGCAAGCGCGTCGCGGCGGCCTCACTGCCGATGACGTGGCCAACACCCGCACTTGGCCTCAACTGAAGAAGCTGTTGGGCAAAAAAGCGTCATGATAAAAAAACCGGGAGCTGTTGGCTCCCGGTTATTCGGATACAAGTTGCTTGTAGGCCTTTTGGGGCCGATCTTGGTTATCCGTCGCTCAATAACCCATCGCCTTGAGTTGCTCATCGAACTGCGGCGGCAACTGGACCAAGGGTTTACCCGCTTGGGAACCGGCGTAGCGAATCATATTGCGCAGCAACTGCTCGGCTGTCGGGTCTTCGCCCAACCGATCACAAATGCCGAGCGTGTTCAAGATGAACCGCCCCGCCCCAAGCTGGTGAACCGACACCAACGTTCCCGAATCGTAGGTGAACGAGGCATTGATCGAAGCGGCAACCAACTCTGCGGGAACGTCTAAATCTCCCCATCGCACGTCGGAAATTACGCTGCGATAAAAAGTGTAATCCATCAATCCGCCCGAGGGCAAGCCTTCGAAGATCGGATGCTTCTTCGTCCAAGGATCGTGGACGTAAAACCAATCGGTGTTAAGGAAGTCAGCCTTCGCACCTAGTCTCCCTTTGTTCTTCAACGGCGCCCAGCCGACCTTGTTGTCGCCTTTCTGAAACACTTGCGGCGAAAGGAATACGGCCGTCGAACCTCTCGCGATATGCTGGGCCAAAGCGCGCCACGCGGCCGCGTCGTTGCCGCCCGGCTTGCGTCCGATTACAATCACCTCGCGGCTGGTCTGCTTGTCGGCGACAAACTTGTGGAACTTCAATTTCCGGTCGGCAAGCCATTTCGTAACAACCGGCTCGTCGCCCCAAAGGGCGATGTCGGTTTCCATCTTGGGCATATCGGCCGGATCGGTCGCGTAGAATTCCACGCTCCCGCCCGCCGCCGCGCCGCCATGCTCAAACGCGCCGGCAAACTGATACTTGCCCGTCGGACCGTTTATAACGATGTCTTCTTCAAGAATCGGAATCGCCATCGGTTGTTCCGGCTTGAGCTTCGGATCCTGAATCTTCACGCGCACTGTCTTGTCGAACACGGCAACATTGTCCGGCCCAAGAACCTGCAACCGGATCGGATACTCGCCGGGCAACAGGGCGTTTTCGTTCGCCACGACGGCTTTCAGTTGCACCTTGCCGCCGCGGTAGGCGTGATAAGGTTCCGTGAACAAACAGAGCCGCAATGGATAGAAGCCGTCGAACAGCGCATCGGTTGCTCCCGGCTTCAAGTCGCGGAACTCCGTGCCCGTTCCCCCTTCGCCGCAAGAACCGTGGTCGTACGTGCCCGACATGCTATAGCCGATGCACGAAGGATTTGCCCGGATGGCGTTCAAACCTTGCAATCGCAAGCCGGCCATTTTGGCCGTGCAAACCCGGAAATAATTTTCAGGCGTGCCGAACGTATCGGCCATGTTCCACTTCTTCCAGTCGGCCAAGAAGGAGTCATAAAAGCCGCGATACAGATTGGCGTCTTCCGATTGCCCCAGCCCGATCTGCTCGTAATGAAGCAGTTGACGCGGCAAATCCACCGCACTGGCTACCCCGTATTCCGAAAGGAACACAGGCTTGCCCGGCTGACGGTCTCGCAGATCGTGGATCTGCGCAGGCAAGTGAGGAATGCGCTGGTAGCGATGCTCATCGCACAAGGTGTCTTCCCAAGCTACTTGGCCGGGGTTGCACAAAGCGCCGAAGTTACGTGCCGACCCTTGAAGACACTTGAAAGGCTTGAATGTGGCAATGTTGATCTTGTCGCCCGCGGCAAAAGAGCCCGACGACCAAGGATTCTTCGCGTCAGCTTTTTTCGTGAAATCGCCTACGTCGTAAACCGTCGCGCCCGAGTGAATCGTGGCGGCCAAGGCGGTTGTGTCACCGCCGTAACCGCCGTTACCCCAGCCGACAACGAAATCAATCGTATCGCCGGCTTGAACGGAAACGGTTTTTTCGCAGGCAGCTTCGTTGCCCCGATCGCCGACGTTGATGGCATCGTCGAAAATCGCCTTGCCTTGGTGCAACACATGCACGTCCGTCGTGGCTTTCTCGGCGATGCCCTTGAACTTGGCGTTCACGGCATATTGCCCCGCCTGGGGCGCGGTCCAACGCAAGACGCCATACAAACCGCTGGGGCCCGGATGCAAACTGACCTGGCCGGGCACCCACGTGATGCCGGAGCCTTGGATATTGTAGTTCGTTTCATTGCGAGCCACGCAGGGTTCAGGACCCGCCTCGCCATTCCACAGCGAAAGGCCCTCTTGCGGACCTTGTCGCGGAACGAATTGCTCCAAACCGCTGTCCAGCATCGTGACGCGTGTATCATCCAGCGAGCGGACCAATGGCAGCATCTTCACGGCATGGCGGAAAATCACTCCGTCGTTGGTTTCGTTCAATAATCCCCACATTACAACGCTGGGATGGTTCCGGTCGCGCGTGATCATGCCGCGAACGGACGTATCAAAACGCTCGGCCATCTGCGGCGAATCGTTCCACTGCCAGCCGGCCGAGGATTCTTGATAGACCAACAACCCGATCTCATCGCAATAGTCGAGCTGGCGGCGGTCAGCGATTCCGCAGAAGAATCGGATCATATTGAAGCCCATCGCCTTGGAGTTCAGCAGATCGCGGCGCAGCAGGTCGGGATCCAACGGAACCCGGTGTCCGCCTGGAAACATATTGCCCGTGTGCGAGCATTTCAGGAAGATACGTTGGCCGTTCAACCGGAAAGCTCCGTCAACATATCGAAAATCGCGGAATCCGCACCGTGTTGAAACTTCGTCGTTCGTATCAGATTTCGCAACGCCGACGCGCACCGTCACGCGATAGAGATACGGATCGTTCATATTCCAGAGATGCGGACGATCTACTTTCAGCTTCGTCTCGACCAGCGTATCACCCGGTGGAACCGAACGGTCCAAGGCGACCGTCTCCAACGTTTCGCCTGAAGTTGCCGGAGCAACGGCGAATTGCAGATGCACGGCGGCCGACTCTTTGCCGGCGTTGCGAACGTTGGCCGAAACGCGGATTTCGCCGCTCACGCAGTCGGGCCGTACAAATAAATTCTCAATGCGCACGGCGGGCGCAACCAACAACTCGACCGAATCGACCAAACCGCCGTATTGATATTCACTGCCCACCGGACTGTGCGGCCGTCGTCCGCGTTGCGGGGTGTTGTTGATCGCCAGTCCGTCGATTGCTTCATCCGCCGGACTCAAAACGCGGACGGCAATCCGATTGACGGCTCCCGGCCGTGCTGCCTGCGTTATATCAAGCGTGAACGCCTCTTCGCCTCCTTCGTGCTTTCCTACATGAATATCATTCACCCACACGTCGGCCAGATAGTTGACCATCCAGAACCGCAAGAGATAGCGGCCGTCGGCTTGTGGATGCACGGGGAACGTCACGTCGCGCCAATACCAAGCCACGCCATGACAGCCGGGCAACGCCTCTTGATAAATGCCCGGCACGCGAACTTTCTTCGCATCCGGCCGGGGCTGTCGCTGCCAGTTCTCGCTGCGGCCCACGTTCTTCGCGTCGAATGCCACGAGCCAATCGGCTGTGCCATCGAGCGAAATGACCGTTGGCCCTTTCGTTACAGCGTTTTCCGCCGCATTGCTGGAGGAAGTACTTGCCGGCAGAACGGCAAATGCCAGGGCAATCGTCGTTATCGTGATCGTTTTCATCGCATATTGTCCTTGTGCATGTCTGGTTGAAACAACAGTCCACCGGCTGGAAGTTAACAACTCCCAGAGTTACGCCGGAATATCATATCTGCATTCCGGGAGCTGTTGGTTCCCGGTATGGAGGGAAGCGACGTTAGGACTTCTTCTTATAGACGATTACCACTGCGCCGGGCTGATCCTTGATCGCAATCGAAAGTCCCTTCTCCATAAGCTCACGGCCGGAAACTTCTGTGGCCCCGGCTACGTCGATGTTCGTCAACGTGTAAACGGCGTTGGCATCCAGCCCTTGCGGTTTCACGCGGAGCGACTCGTACTGGCTGTCCTTGCGGCGGAACACTTGCAACATGCCTTCTCCGCGCTCGGGACAATCGTACTGCCACCCAAGCCAAACGGTTTGTTCCAGGCTGAAGGAGGTCAACGGATAGTAGTCGCCGTAATAAAGATGACGCAAAGCAACATACTGATCCAACACGCGCTTGCCCCAAGCCCAGGGAAATTCAGGATAGAATTTCTTCTGCGGCCCGTCGCCCGAGTGGAACCAGTTGACGCATAGCCCGCTGCTGATGCTGCTGCGGAATTCGTAGTCGTTGCCTTCCTGGTCCTCGCTAATCGCGCTCAACGGCACCCAAGCCATCAGCCCGTAGGTGTGGCATTGATGCGCCACAGCATCACGCGGTCCGTCCGTTCGCCAGAAAGGCGTCGCGCGGCCGACTGTTTCCAAGTCGATGCGCCGTCCACCACTCGCGCAGTTGTCGATCATCAAGTTCGGGTGCTTGGCCAAGAGGCCGTCCCAGAAGGCATAGAGCCCCTCGATGCTGCGGATTTCGCTGATGCCTTGACGGTCGGGCGCGTCAGCAGCGCGCCAGAAAGGCTTCGGATCCATGTTGAAATCCTGCCGATAGCAGCCCAGGCCGAACTCCTCAATCTTCGCCGAAATAAATTCGGTCACGAACTTGCACGCCTCGGGATTGCCTAGATTCATCAAGCAGTTGTCGCCCTTGAGGTCGAAGAGCCAATCGTGGTGGTTTTTGAACCATTCGCTATTCTTGACGACCCGCTCCGGCTCGAACCACAGCATCAACTCGCGGCCCGACTTGCGCAGCGTGCTGCTCAACGGTTGAAAACCGTTGGGATAAAGATTCTTGCCGACGATCCAGTTTCCCACTTCGGCCCACCACTCGCCGGCCTTGCCGTCTTTACCATACCATCCGGCGTCGATCCAGTAATAATCGACCGGCAGCTTGGCATCGATGATTTTTTGGATGTTATCCAGATGCACCTCGGCCGTTGTGCCGCCCCAGTTGCCCCAAGTGATCGGGGCCACCAGCGGCTTGCCGTTCAACTGCGGCCGATGATGGGCCAGAATGAAACGCCGCAGCATGTTTTGCCCATGCCAGCGATTACCGCGATAGGGCAACACCAACATGCGGGGAGTGCGGATCTTTTCGCCCGGATGCAACAGCAAATGCGTTTTCGTCATGCCGGCCTTCAGCGTTACGCCGCTGGGATTATTGGCGAAATCGGCGGTCCAATCGCCGCTCCAGCCCAGGGCGACGATCGTGCCGCCGCCTTGGCTTTCCACATTGAAGAACGGCAACACGTTGCACGACGAGCGGCCTTCGCCCGCCTCGATATGTTGACGGCTGCCGATGGCCAGCGTTGCCTGCTGCGGCATGAAGTCTTCAAACGAGGCCACGCCGCCTTTGGACCAATGCAGCGTCGCAACGCCTGCGCTGGGCAACGGCAACACGGCGTCCAATGCTTGGATGTTTTCCAGAATCGGGGTGTCGGCCTTGCCGGTGTTCTCAAGGTTTACGACCCACTCGACGGCCGGAAAATCGGCAAACTCGATGCCCTGGCAACGCACGACCAATCCTGTCGCCGGGTCGGTATAGGTCAAAACACGTTCGGTACGTTGGTCATCTAATTTCCGTGCGGTCCGCTCGACTTTCCACTTGCCGCAAAGCTCGGCAAACGGTTTTCCACCGTAGAGGAACGAAACGAACGGCTCCGCTCCAAAGGCTTCACATGCGGGACCGATCAAGGGCAAGTCGCCCAGCCATAAAACCTGGCCGTCGGCCAATTCCACCTTGGCATCGGCCCAATCCGCCTGATCACAAGAGATGCCGTCGCCGCCGTCGCCTATGCTGAGTAGGAATTCCGTTGCACCGCCAAGATCGGCTTTCACCGGAACGGCCGGTGTGGTCGGCCGCATCAGGCCCGACTCAAAAACTTTTTTATCGCCGACGGTCACGGTGAAGACGACCGATCCACCGCCGCCGGCAGTGTTCTCGTTGTTATCGACACCCACCATGGCGCTCAACGTTTTGCCCGGCAACGGCAATCGGACCGCCACCTTGCTCATCGCATGACAATAGAGTCCATGCGTGTACGACTTGTTGCCCAATTGCATGGGGCGTCCGTTGCGATTGTTCAATTGTACGGGATCGTTGTTGGCCAATACATAGAGTCCCGTCTTGGGCGGTTCGGCCTTCACAATGCCTTCGAATTTCGCGGCAGCCCAGCGCCGCGTTTCCGCCATTTCGTTGGGATTTGATGGCGCAGCGGCCCAAGCGGCTACCGTTGCGGAGATCGTCAGGGCCACAGTCAAACCAAGCAGGATGTGCGTCTTCATGGAAATCTCCTGGTTCAAAGGAAGGACGTGTCGAGATTGCGAGGCAAAGGTTAGAGGCGGGAAAGTCGCTCGATGGGTCTGCCCCAAGTGCCAACGGGCGAAGTGGAATATGTCATACAATAATACTAAAACTTCGCCGTGTCAATAGGCAATCCGTCCTTGCGGTTGCCTAAGCGGCGATAGACTTCAGGCTCAATCGAATAACTGATGGAACGCACCGAACCGTCGCACAGCGAAATGTTGAAACCGCTGCCGTGCGCGCTGCCGAACCACTGTACATTGTAAACGTCGGAGTAACCGGGAACGTTCGTGTCTTGCTTCGGCAGATTGCCTACCGAACCGTAGAGGCCGGTCCAACGCAGCGTGTCCAATTCGTCGCCGCTGAAGGCCGTGTCGTTATCGCCCATATCGGTTCCGTCATTATAACAGCCGCTATCGACGTACTTTTCACCGATCATGAACGTGTTGCTCGAACCGTCGCGGATCTGCGCCATCGAGACTTGGCTGCGCTGATGCGAGATGCCGGTTTGAAGCGACATGTCGTCCCATTGCGAATTGCTCATGGCGTCGGCGGCTTCCAACGTGGCCACCGACGCGGCGTGCCATTGCAGATAGTCGCCGGCGTTCATGGCATAGTCGTTTTTCGCCACTTTTGCCACAACTCCACTGGTCAACTTGAATTGATTGCTGCAAAGTGATTCGTTCGACGAGTAGACCATCGCCGGACGTCGCGTGGGGCAATACAATGTGGCCATCGGCGTGGCGATGCGCTGGGCGTTGGCGTTTTCAATCGTCATGCTGCCGCCCGAGGAACCGAGATCGTGCAGTGCTTGTTGTTCGATGTAGGGCAGGATGCTGTAAATCCAACTGCCCGGTTGTTTCTTGCCGAATCCGCGGTCGGGATGTCCGACCCAATCGTAACGCCAGCCGCCGCTGGGGAAGTATCCCAAGGCATTCTCGTGGTTCAGTGCGCCCAGGGCCAGTTGCTTGATGTTATTGCTGCATTGCGTGCGCCGTGCCGCCTCACGCGCCGACTGCACTGCCGGAAGCAAGAGCGAAATCAGGATGCCGATGATCGTGATGACGACCAAAAGCTCGACGAGAGTAAATGCCCTGAATTTATGATGGTGGATCGCGGATGGTGGATTTGCGAGCATGACATCACCTTGTATTGGATAAAATCATCATGGGCGGCGGATGGCGATGCAGCTTATTCGCCACATCCACCATCCGCCATCCAATATCCCAAATACTTATTTCCGCTTGCGCCATGCGTAAGCGATCAGACCGATTAGTCCGGCAGCCATTAAGACAATCGAACTCGGTTCGGGCACGGGCGTCCAGGTCAACTGCATGATGCCGCCGGTCGGACCGACAGCACTGGCAGTGTCGAAGTTGCCGTATTGGGTGTCGTAACCGGTGATGCCACCGCCCGTCGTGCTGAGCGTGCTGGCGCCGATGCCGGTGACGATGTTCCAAACGTGCGCCGATTTCCAGAACACGTCGCTGCTGGGATCGATGCCGGCGATGCTGATCGTCGGTGCCGAACCCGACAGTGTGCCGAGCGACATAGTGACCAAGTCCCAATTCGTGCCGGCCGTGCCAGAGGCGTTATCCACCAGCGACCCCAATTCCCATTGGTAGGTGCCGCTGAAATCCACGTTGCCGCCGACGGTCAGGTTGCCGACCGAGTTGCCGGGCGTAATGTTGCCGCCGCTCTGAAT
>CAZNMP010000012.1:0-15796 GCA_964573875.1 uncultured Planctomycetaceae bacterium
TGGCGAATATTACAGAAGTTTTGCAGCCCGACGGGTTGCCGCCGACCGCCGTGCTTTATGCAAGGCTCTTTACCGGCGGAACGATTTATCGTTACATCGCCGGCTCGCGGTCGTGGTTCGAATGGCCGCTACCCCGGGATTTAGACGGTTGGGGGCTCGATGTCGTGGCGTTTTGGATCGCGGTATTCACCTCGATATGGCTGCTCGAGCGGTCGCGTCAAAAGCCGGTCTACCACCGCGGCGACCTATTCTTGCCAGCAGCTTGGCTATTGCAGCTTCTTGCGTTTGTCGTGGCAGCCGGTCCTCCGGCTTTGGCTCCCGGCTACGAACGATTCGCCGTTGGACTGATTGGGCTGGTTGCCTTGCTGCTTTCACGCGGGGCAATGTTGGTCTATGAAGCCGCCGCGCCACGCTGGCGTTATGTACTCATGCTCGTTCCTTTGCTCGGCTGGTTTTGGATGGCCGATTTTTACGCCCACTATTTCCGGTTCATCGAGCAAACCGGCGGGCAAGCCCATCTCACGTTCCGCGCGGCGCCGCTCGACCCCAAACAAGCCTCGCTGGAATACATTTTGAAAAACGCCGCAACAACCGAAGACCAGAATGCATCGCATCAAGACATCTGGATCGTGTGTTCCGAATGGTGGAACCTTTGGCCTATTCGATACCTGGCCTTACCCACTTCGGATGTGCGTGTTACAACGCCCGAGGAGGCCGAAGCTTTCGACGGATTCGAAGAGAAGCTCCGCCGGCGGCAAATCTGGTATGTGGAATTTTGTGATAGCCCCGGTGATCGCGCAATCGAAGCACGTTTTGCCGGGCAAATTCTCAACGAACAGTGTTTTTATGATTACGCAGGTCGCCCTCTGCTCGATGTAATCCGGCCCGGCCTCCGATAATCATTACAATCATTACAATCATTACTTTTCGCACCCCCGGTCTGGCTACGGTTTTTTCGCGGAGGTGAGATTGCAAGCTAGGATTCCTTTAGAGGAATATACAATCGCGGTCCAAGTAAGATCCTTTGAAGGAGTATGGAATGTCCCAAGTTGTGGAATCGTCGGTAACGTCGTCGCCCATTCCGTTTGTGGATCGTCGAAGCGGAGAAACCGATACCGGAGCACCGGGCGTCGAGCGCCGACAATTCGGGAATTCGCACGATGATCTTTCGCCCGAGGCCGCCGAATTGGCACAAGCCATTGATCACTACAAATTGCGTCACCGCCGCCGCTTCGTGACGTTCGAAGAAATGCTTTCGGTGATCAAGTCGCTTGGCTACCATCGTTAAAGGCCCTCTCGCTCGCACAACAACGGCCGTGGACGGTCGTTGTTGATGCTGTTTTTTTGCCGATCCAACCAGTAGCTGTCTCGCGCTGTTGAATTGCCTTATGATGTTTGCCTTGTCGCAAATGCGACTGAACTAGCCGCGTTTCAACAAGGCTACAGGTCGATATTTGCTTGCATTCCATATCGCGGTTAGGTAGACTGCATTTTGTTTACGTTGGCCCCGCCTATGGTTTTTTGCCCATCCCGCCGGTTGTTTTCCTGCCTATTGAGAGATTTGGGAGCTTTCCTGATGATACGCCTTGTTAAGTTGTTTGGGATCGTGTTGTTGCTTTCACATTGCACGGCCATTCTTGCAGCCGAAGGCCCAGTGCCGGCGACGCCACTGCCGCCGGGCACGACCATGCTGACCGATCTCGGTTTTTGCCGCATGTTCTGGCAGTCCTACGGCAAGGATCCCGTTGAAATGAATTTGCCGGGCGGAGGCGGTTCGGATCCCACAAGCGGCGCTACTTTCTCGGATACGGGACGCGTCGAAAATCGTGCGGTCATCGTGCAGCATTCACCTTGGTTGGTTCCGCCGGGCAAGGTTTGGGGGAGCTATCGTTTGGCGTTGCCGCAGTCCTCGGCGATTCGTCTTTCATTCGGCATTGCGATGCCGCAGGATAGCCTTGCGCCCGGCAAGAGCGACGGCGTCACATTTTCTTGCACTCTGACGGAAGACGGTGCGCAGCCTCGCGAACTGATGCGGCAGCATTATGCCAAGGCCGCATGGCGAGACTACAGTTTTGATCTTACCCCTTATGCAGGCAAAACCGTTGAACTATGTTTCCAGACCGAGCCGGGGCCAAAGAACAACACAGCCTACGATAGCGCGTGGTTCGGCGATCCCAAGATCACGGTCGGCAATGCGCAACAAGCCGGCAATGACCTCGTGCAAAAACTGACTTCCACCCGGGCTTATCAAGCAACGGCAAAAAACAACCTTGAACGGCTGAGCAATACTCCGCAGAACGGCGTCGCGCCTTCCAATCTGCTGCCGTGTAAAAACAGCGTGGAGCAAGCGGGCGATGCTTGGCGATTTGTCTACGAAGGCGAGGACGGCCGATTGGTCTACATTTTGACGCCAAAGACGGGAACCTTGGACGATTTCACCGTTCAAATGGACAGCCATCCGCCCTTCCAACCGGCAGCCGGCGGCGGCGTTTGGACCATGGTGCAACAAAATGGCAAGCCGCAAGAGATTGCGTTGCGCGGCGGCAAGGCCGCGAGCATTACGCGCGATGCCGAGGGGCTGCGCGTCGTTTGGCGATACGATTTGCAGGGCAAGCCGCTGGAAATTCAGTGGAGCTATCAAATCGTCGGCAAGGCCTTGGTGGTTTCGGCCCGCTGCGAGCAGCCGGCGGTCAGCCGGTTTTCGCTGGGCACGACCGGCTCCGTCGCGTTGCGCCGAAAAATCGGCGTGCCGTATCTTTTGGGCTCGTTGAATTATCTGCCGGGCTTGGGGCTTTATGTGGGCCGGTATTTGGACTGGACCGTTTCGCATGCGTCGAGCTGTCCACAGGATGCGGCCATCTACGAAACCAAGACCGATGGAACGCGTAACCCCATGGTCGAGACGGGCTATGTGTCGGTTTCGCCCGACGTGGGCGAAGTGTTGCCGAACATCCCCTCGCCCCCTTCGCCGTATTTGGCGGCGTTAGGGCCGCGGATCATGCTGGATATTTGGGGACATCACAAGAATACTTATGCCAGCGATGCGGAAAATCTTCGCACGCTGAAGGATAACGGCATCGATCACGTAGCGATCATTTCGCACGTTTGGCAGCGTTACGGCTACGATGTGAAATTGCCCGACCATCTGCCGGCCAATCCCGATTTCGGCGGCGACCCGGGCATGATCGAGTTTGGCAAGGCGGCCAACGAGTGCGGCTATTTGTGGTCGCTTCACGAAAATTACATCGATCTGTATCCCGACGCACCGTCCTATGATCCGACGGCGCGCGTACAGTTGGCCGACGGTTCGCCCTCGAAGGCATGGTACAACGAAGGCACGAAGGTGCAGAGCTACGGGCTGAAATGCAACAGGGCGCTGGAATTTGCTAAGAAGAACGCGCCCGAGATCCACAGCCGATTCGCGACGACGGCCGGTTATCTCGACGTACATACGTGCGTTCCGCCTTGGCATCAGTTGGACCATCAGGCCGATCAGCCGATGGCGGCCCAGGCTTTGGCCAAGGTGAAATACGATACGGAATTGTTCCAATTCATGCGCGATACGCATCATGGGCCGTTGTTCGGCGAGGGATGCAACCATTTCTATTGGGCCGGTCGTTGCGACGGCGTCGAGGCCCAGGTCAACGGCGGTGAAGACCACGAGGCGTTTCTCGATTTCGATCTTCTGAAAATCCATCCGCAAATGGTCAATCACGGCATGGGCTATTACGAGCGATGGTATCGCCGCGGTTACAATTCCATCTGGGGAATCGACGCCGGCAGCATGGCCCAGTTCGACAAATACCGCGCCCAGCAGGTGGCCTACGGTCATGCCGGGTTTATCGGCTCGCAACAAACCGCGAACGTTCAATTTATCGCCCGCGAACATCATCTGACGCATCCGTTGCAGCAGCTTTACGGCACGTCGAAGCCTGTGGAAATTCGCTACGAGGTGGCCGATCAACTGGTGACGGCCAGCGTTGCCTTGGCGGTCGGCGATACCTCGCGGCAGCGCATCCGCTATCAAAGCGGATTGACCGTCTGGGTCAATTGGCGCAAGGAGCCTTGGACGGTTGAGGGCCGCACGCTTCCGCAATGGGGCTTTTTGGCCCTCGGACCCGAAACCGACGTTTCGACGGCGCTGCATGACGGTCGCTGGGCCGACTATGCCGCGTGCCCTGAGTATGTATTCGCCGACGCGCGGACAAGCTTCCACGCTCCTTATCTGCGCGACGTGAAAGATATCCAACCGCGATTGGCGTCGTTCAAGTATTTGGGCGGCGACCGCATTCAGGTAACCTACGAGTGGATCGTCAATGATACACTGGACAACGACTACGTTTGCTTTGTTCACGGCTGCCGGCCGGCGTATGGTTTTGGCGACTTGATCGAGTTCCAACAAGATCACAACGCGACGAAACCGACGCGACAATGGCAGAAGGGCGACCGCATCGTCGATGGTCCTTATGAGTTCCAGGTGGCCGGCAAATCGGATGTCTACGATTTGAAGATCGGTCTTTACGGGAATAATCGCCGCGTAACGATCAAGGGGCCCGACGGATCGAGCGACAGCATTATTCTTGCCCGACTGGTGCTTGATCGCAAAGACGGCAAGATTCTCGACATTAAAAATACCCCACCGGAACCGCAAAACAAAATTCCGGAAGCCGATTTCAAAGCGCACTTGAACCCGCCGGGCACGTTGGTTGACTTCGGGGCCGTGGCCACCGACGGCGCGGTGAAGATCAACCGCGAGAAAGACCAGTTGACGTTGTTCCCCTATCCGCGCGACCAGGAATTCCGCGTTACGCTGGATCTCAAGACCCTGGCGCCGTCGGCCGATCCGGCCAAAGTGCGGATCCACGCCCTAGCGGCCGGGACGTGCCAAGACCTTGGGCCTGTCGAAGGCAAGTTCGAGAACAACCGTTTGACGATCAAGCTTGGCAAGCCCGGCGCGGGCCGATATCGGATTACGTGGAAGTAGATTGGCTGTTTAGTGCCTATACCAAAACATGAAAAGAAGTCCCCTCGCCCTCTGGGAGAGGGTTAGGGTGAGGGCTGTTTGCCCAAAAAACATCGCTTTTATCCTGGTTCCCAAGCTCCAGCTTGGGAACCGCGGGCAAGCGCTACCTGGCGTTCCGAAGCCGGAGCTTCGGAACGAGGTAAACAGTCCGAAGCTTCGGAACGAGATATTCTATTTCGCTAGCGGTTTTATTTCTTTCCGCTTTTCTTCTCGCCGTCGCCTTCGCTTTCGAGGGCCGCGATATTCTTCTTGACGACGGGCACCAGCGGGCTGCCGGGATAGTCTTTCAGCAAGGAATGCAGCGTGGCCAGTGCACGATCCTTGCGACCGCGGCGCATTTCGCAATCGGCGGCCGTCATTAGAAGCTGATCCATGTAGGGCGAGTCGGGGCTCACGGTTTGCAGCCGTTCGGTTTGAGCGATTGCTTGGGCGTATTTACCGCGGGCGGCCCAATAGCGGGCGTAGAGCAGCGTTAAATAGCCTTCGATTTTCTCCGTGGGGAAATCTCGCTCCCAGGCATGGATTTCCTCGGCCGCGCGGGCGAATTGCTTTTCCTTGACGAACTCTTCGGTGGAGCGCGTGTGAGCGCCGCGCTGGGCTTGCGTTTCGACCAGCGGGCGGGCCATGCCGCCGAGACGCTCGGCCTCGATATAGGCGCTGCGGGCAGCTTTGCCGTCGCCCGAGGCGGCGTAATAGTCGCCCCAGGTGCGTTGTAAGGATGCTGAAATGGGACCGAGATTGCCTTTGCCGAGCCGCTTGGCTGCCGATTCCAGAAGCCGCTTGGCCTCGGGCACTTTCAGCAGATCGTTGATGGCGATGTCGGCGGCATGAATTTCACATTCGGCTTTGATCTCGGCATTGCCGATGCGTTGGGCCGCACCTTGCCAGATGATGAAGGCGGTCAGTGAGTCGCCCAGTCGGTCGCGAGCCATCGGGCCGGTGATGTCGGCCAGTTTCAGCAGGTCTTCGTCGCCTTTGGCAGCCGCTTCCTCGGTAAACACCGCCTTGCCGGCCGCGACGATCTTGGCCAAGTATTCGTCGGATTCCGAAAGCTCCTCGCCTTTCGGAGCTTTCCGGGCAGGCGCTGCTTCTTTTTTCGACGTGGGACGGCGGTTGGGGTCTTCTTCCGAGGCTTTGGCCTTTTCCGTCTCGTCTTCCGCACGATGGGACAATGCCAGGGCTTTTGCTTCGAGGGCCGCCACCAATTGGAGCAACGCAGGCGCGTCCAAGGTTTTTGGATCGTAAGTTTCGAGGATTTTCAGATAATCCGCAAACGTGTAGGTGCGGTCTTTCGGTGAAGGATGCGGCCGGTCGACATTGATGCGGTTGGTTGTCGAAAGCGTTTTGCCGCCGCGACGCACGGAGAGCTTCACGGGGTAGATTCCAGGACGGAGATAAACGTGATCGACGTTCAACAGATCGCTCGTCTGTCCGTCGCCGAAATCCCATTGCACCTTGGTGCCCGACATCGTGAGAGACTTGGCCGACACATCGCGGAACAACACGCCCACCAGGGGCGTTTCATTTTCGGGCAGCAGTACTTCGTTAGTGACTTTGATGATGAAGTCGGGCACTTGCTTGACGGTTCGCGTCACGAGACGAGTAGCCGGCAAGCGACCGATAAGATGCGTGCGGAAAACATCCGAGGGAATGGCAACGGGCTTCACGGGTTTTTCGCCCGTCGGGTCGATTTCCCAGGCGGCGGCCATGATGGCGGTTCCGCCCGCCGCGGCGTGGTAATAATCGAATTTATGCATGCCGGGTGCAAGCTTCACGTCCTGCCGGCAGCCGGGGCGGGCGTCCATCGTCGGTCCATGATGGCCGGGAGCCGATACGACCAGTTTGTCATCGACCAGCAAAAAACTGGCGTCCTGGCTCGAAACCATGAAACCGTAGGTGGCGGCCTTGCGGATTTCCATCACGCCGCTGTAATGACTGAAAAAGGGGGCGGCCGCCAACACGCAGGGATTGTAGCAGTGGAAAACGCCTTCGACGTAGTCGGCGCCGATCGGAGCGGCTTTCTCGTAAGCTCCTCGCACACCGTCCAAGCTTTGCATGTCGCAAGCGGCGAACTGCCGGGTTTCGAGCAAGAGGCCGTCGGTATTGGTCCAAGCGGGCGATTTTTCGGTCGGCGGGTCGCCGCCATAGTAGATGTCGTATTCCGACTGGCCTTGGAGCGGTTGGAACGCCAGGCGGCAGAAGTCACCGGGCCCAACCTGCAAAACGCGCATGGGGGCCGGCCTGTTTTGGGCCATAACGACCACGTTTTTCCCGTCGGGCCGAATTTCGCCCTGATGGAAGAACTCGGTCACAATGACCGAATACTGCTTGCCGGCAGGCACCGTGACCGAGCGGACGGCGTTGAATTCGGTCCCCTGGTGCTTAAACGACTCGGCCGCTGCCCGGCTCGAAAGCGATAGCAGCACGACACTTGCGACAATCCAGCCCGAAAAGGCGAGGTTTTTTGGCATTTTTTATAGCGATTGTGCGATGAAGGAAAAGGTTCTGCCCACACCTATTCTTAGATTCTCTTCGTGGGCTCGGGAATATTCCCCAAGCATTGATCGGAATAACTCTATGAACTAATGTATAAGGATACGGTCACAGAGGGAAGCACCACAGAGGAGTTGTTTCAATGGCAGTCGCCACCCCCCAAATGAGCCCCGAAGAAGCCGTCCGTCGAGTAGCGCAAGCTCGCGAGGCGCTGGTCACGGAAGTTCATAAAACCATCATCGGTCAAGATGAAATGATCGAGCAGATGCTGCTTTGTACTTTTGCACGCGGCCATTGCTTGACCATCGGCGTGCCGGGGCTGGCGAAAACGCTCACTATTTCGACCATCTCCCAGGCGTTGCACCTGAAGTTCACCCGTATTCAGTTTACGCCGGACCTCATGCCCAGCGACATCACGGGCACGGAGATCATTGACCAGGATCAGGCGACCGGCAAGCGAACGTTCCGGTTTGTCCGCGGGCCGATTTTCTCGAACATCGTTCTGGCCGACGAAATCAACCGAACGCCGCCGAAAACCCAAGCGGCCTTGCTCCAGGCGATGCAAGAGCATGAAGTGACCGTGGCCGGCAACACCTATAAGCTGGAGCCGCCGTTTTTCGTAATGGCGACGCAAAACCCGATCGAGCAGGAAGGAACCTATCCGCTGCCTGAAGCCCAGTTGGACCGTTTCATGATGTCGATCAACATCGGCTATCCGACGCGGGATGAAGAGCGGGACATTGTGATGGCGACGACTCAGACGGTTCGCCAGGAAATTCGGCCGGTGCTTTCGGGGCCTGACATCATCTGGATTCAGCAATTGGTCCGTCAGGTGCCCACGAGCCAACACATGGTCGATTATGCCGTCGATTTGGTGCGCGCCACGCGACCCAAGGAAGCATATAGCCCCGACTTCGTTAAGAACTGGTTAGCCTGGGGCGCCGGTCCTCGTGCCGCTCAAAACTTGATTCTAGGCGCGAAAGCCCGCGCGATTTTGCACGGCCGGTTCGCCGTCACGGCCGAAGACATTCGATCGGTGGCGTACCCCGTGTTGCGGCATCGTATTTTCACGAACTTCAACGCCGACGCCGAAGGCATCGACGTGGATCAGGTGATCGAGAAGATTCTATCGACCGTGCCGGAACCCACTTACGGCGAGACGGTTTCGCCGAAGTCGCATCGCAAGGCCCCGGCGCAAACGTTCGCACCGCCTCCCACACAGCCGGCGGCCCCTGCACAAACTTTCGCACCGGCCCCCGCGCCGCAACCCGCGTCTCGACCGGTGCCGACCGCTCCCGCGCCGCAGTACGTTGCACCACCGCAACCGGCAGCGCCTCAGCATACCGCGCCGCCGCAACCGGCAACGCCTCAGTACGCCGCGCCGCCGATGGCGGCACCGCCGGCCGGTCCGCAGTATGCCTCACCGCCCGTGGCGACGCCTCCCGTGGCTACACCGCCGCGCGGCACGCCGACGCCACCTCCGGGACGTTAGTGAATTTGAAAATCTGATAAGGAATGCCATGCCTGCGATTGTCGTAGGCATGGCATTTTTTGTTTTCATGCCTGCACAGGCGTCGTCAGGGTATACAGCGGCTTACCGCAGGGCGTCGAGCGGTTTGAGCCGCATGGCGGTCAAGGCGGGGAGGAGGCCGCCGAGGAGGCCCATCAACAGCGTGAGCAAAATTCCGCCCGCAATGATGTCGGGGCTGATGGCCAATTGCAAAACGACCGATTTTCCGCCGCCTTGCCCTGCCACCATGCTCGTGGCGGTCCAGCCATCGGAAAGCGAGCCCAGGGCACAGCCTAGCATTCCGCCGACCAGGGCGATGACCAACGATTCCAGCAGAAAGGAAACAAGGATCTGCCATCGGGCGTAGCCCAGCAGCCGCAACACGCCGATATCTTTGATGCGTTGGCTGATGGCGGCGAACATGGTGTTCATCACGCCGAAAATGCCGCCGATCGACATGACGACAGCGATAAATCCGATGGCAAACGTGAATTGGATCGTCGTTTCCGACATGCTTTTGTAGTATTCGGTTTCGACCTGTGCGTTGACGGCGGCTTTTTTGTAATCCTTGCTCAAAAAATCTTTGAGTCCCAAGGCCGAATCCGCGTCTTGCGTTCGCAAAACCAAGGTCGTGTAGCTGGTTTTACCGAACAACGAGCCGACCAACGACCGCTTGGCCCAAATTTCCGAGTTGAACGTCGAGCCGGCCGACTTCAAAATGCCGACGATGATCCACGTGCGGTCGCCAAGGACAAAGGTTTCGCCGACATCGAGCCGCGTCGGATTTTTCGCTTTCGCAAGTTCCGCGCCCGTTCGTGTGCGAGCCAATTCGTAAGCAATGCCCTCGCCGAGCACAGCTTGAACCAAGGGGGCGGAATCTTTCGTCTCCTGGACGCCGGCCTCCGAAAACCAACTTCCGCCCGGCAACAGTTCAAGGTTGTGCACGTCGGCGGTCATTTGCGGATCTTCGATGCCGCGTACTTGCAGGAAACGGCGTTTGGGCCGGCCGTTCGTCTCATCCGTGATGAGCTGATTGGCCACCATGAAAGTTTCACGACTGGCCATCGGCCGACCATTTTTCCGAACGACCGGCGGCAGATGTTCAATTTCGGCCAGATCACCAATCACAAGGTTGCTGATGATTTCGTCGGTAGCGCCATCGGACATGATCACGACGTTACCGGGCTGGCCCGTCTGCTCGGTCAACTTTTTCATACCATGCACAAACGCCATCATCACGGTCAACAATGCAATGACGGCCGTGAAAGCCAGCGACGTCATAAGGGTCGTCTTCCAGCGGACGGTCAGATTGCGAAAGTTGTAGCTCAGCGGGATTTTGCCGATGGCAAACAGTGCCAGAAGGATGATGCCGGCAATGGCTAGCAGGGTAAGGATCATTATGCCACCTTAAACATTCTACTCTATCGATTTATCGTTGGACCGGTGAAGCCGTCTCAACCGTGAGTGTCAAACCCATTGCTCTTGTAACCGCGACAAGCGTGGAGAAGCGTGGGTTGCCGCGCGGGGACAAGGCACGGCAGAGGCTTTCGCGTTCGATTCCGGCAGCTTTGGCGACTTTTGCAATGCCGCCGCGGGCTTCCGCAATCTGTCGCAAGGCAATCAACAACACCCGCGGTTCATCCGTATCCTCGATCGCTGCCTTAAGGTATTCAGCGGCAAAGGTTCGGTTCTTCTGCAGTTTATGAATGATCGCTTCATCGTGCGAAACGCTTGCCCTGCTTTTCATGGGGTCTTTGTCCTCCGCCTTCTTACGCCACCTTGGAGAATACGTCAGCGACTTTGACGTTACGCGCCGACCACGCGGGGAAGAAGCTGCCTAGGAGCGCGGCCAATCCGCCGACGGCCGGGCCCCACCATAATGCGGCAGGCGGAATGAAAAAACGATCGAAAAATCCGATTGGGAACGAAAGGCCGCCCATTGCCCAATTGATCACGGCGTAGGTGAGCCCTGCACTGAGAAACCCCGCCCCGCCGCCCAGCAGCAGCGATTCGCCCAGCACGAGAATGAGAATCTGATACGGGCGAAAACCGAGCACTTTCATCACGGCCAGCTCGATACGACGCTCGCGCACGCTGATGCTGATGGCATTGGCAATGACCAGCAACACCGTCGCCAGACAAGACGGCACCAGGAACCATCGCATCCCCCAGATCAAATCGCGGAACGATTCCAACATGCTCGAAAGGCCCGAGGCCATTGTTTCGCAACGCACGGCCGGGCTGGTGAACTCGGGCGACGACTCGATCTGCGTGGCTAGTTTCGTGAAGGCCGCCTGGTCGGGCACCTTCAAGAGCATCAACGTCAAGTTCCGCTCCGACCAGGGGTGTTTCTGCCCGTTGTGCGTCTGCGGATAGGAATCGAGCGCGTTGATGAAATAGTCGCGATTGAAGGCGGCCATCGTGTCGTAGCGGCCGGGCGGAAATGAGCCGACAATCTCGAATTCCAAGTCCAACCCCTTGGAAATGCTGATGCCGCTGAGTTTCAACCGCTCGCCGATCCGCTTGTTGGTATTGCGGAGATGGTTATTGCCCAAGATGATGCCTTGGCGGTTGGCTTTCAGTTTGGCGATGTTTTCATGTAATTCTTTTTCTTGATCGGCAGGCAGCGACTCGAGTCCTTCCATCATCGTGCCGATCTTGTCGGGCTCGCAGGCGATGGCAAAAACAAGGTTTTCGCGAGTCAGCTTCGTCAGATCGAGCGTGCCGATGAAAAACTGCCACGTCATCGAATCGAGCGGCTCGAGGTCGCCGGGATTGCGCGCGGCGCCCCGGCTCAACGAATCGGCATAGGAATAGGGCAGTCGGCTGGGCACCGACCACCGCTCGGTCACCATGACGTGGATATTCTGGTTCTTTTCCGAAGTGACCAGGTCCAACAGCCATAGGATCGACCAGACCAAGGTCACAACGAAAACCAATACCATCGTGACCATCCCGGTCAAGATGGATCGCAAGGGATTTCGGTGAACGTTGCGGAAGATCAGCTTGAAGTATTTCATGTGTTGGATGTTTGTTCGACGAGCTGGCCTTTTTCCAAATGCAAAAGCCGGTCGGCACGCTGCGCGGCGCGGGGGTCGTGCGTTACCAGAATGATCGTCTTGTGCAACGCCTTCCGCAATTCGCAAAGAAGGTTGAGGATTTCTTCCGCGGCGTGGGCGTCGAGATCGCCGGTCGGTTCGTCGGCGACGATCAACGTCGGATCGGTCGCGATGGCTCGGGCAATGCCCACACGCTGCTGCTGACCGCCGGAAAGCTGCCCTGGCCGGTGGTGGATGCGATTGGTTAGTCCGACCAATTCGAGAGCGGTCATCACCTGCTGTTTTCGTTGCGCGGCGGAAAGCGGAAGAAGCAGCAACGGCAATTCCGTGTTTTCATAGGCCGTCAGCACGGGCAATAGATGATAAAACTGAAAAATGAATCCGATGTGCCGCGTGCGCCATCCGGCCAGTTGCCCTTCGGACATCGAGGAGATCAGCCGGTCGCCGACATGGATCTCGCCTCGGCTGGGCGTATCAAGCCCGGCGATCAAATTCAGAAGCGTGGTTTTGCCGGAGCCGCTAGGGCCCATCAAACCGAGGAATTCCCCTTCGGGCACATTCAAGGTGACGCCGTTCAAAACGTCGACGCGCTCACTTCCACGACTGAAAAATTTATGCACGCCATGGACGCGAACGATGTCTTTTTTTATTGCTGTATTGTCCATATTTCAATTTCGGAATGCTACCGATTCATCTCTTCTTCCAAAGCCTGTGGTGTGCGTGAAACGCACCACTTTTTACTTCGCGATCTTTCCCTTCAACGGCCCTCACCCTAACCCTCTCCCTGAGGGAGAGGGGACCGTTTATTATTTCTTCAAGAACGACACCAATGCGCCCATCTCGGGCTTCAGATAAACGCCTTCTTCGGCGGCCGGCACTTGGATTTTCACGCGGACCGGCACGGCGCCTTTCGAGCGGTCGGCCGTCGGCATCAAACGCGATACTTCGCCGAGATACTTACGATCAGGAAATGCCTCGGCTCGGATCTCACACTTCTGTCCCTTGGAAATTTTGCTGATATCGCGTTCCTGAATCGTCAGCTCGACTTCCAGGTCGGAAAGGTCGGCCATTTCGCAAAGACTAAAAAACCCTTGCATGGCAATGGGATTGACCAAGCTGCCTTCCTCGGCGTTTTTCTTGAGAATCGTGCCGGAGATCGGAGCGCGGATGATACAATTGCTCAATCGCCATTCGGCCTTGGCCAGCTCTGCTTCGGCCTGGTTCACCTGGGCTTTTGCGGCGTTGATCCGCTCGATGCGGGGGCCTTCCTCCATCAACTTCAGCGCGGAAGTAAGCCGCTGCACGCGGCGATCCATCGCCTGAAACTTGCTCAGGGCCGCATCGTATCCCTCGCGCGAGAGCACTTTCTTGGCAAACATCTCAGAGCTCCGACGATAGTCGGCCTCGAGCTGTACGCGCTGCGCCTCGGCTTCGGCCAGTTCGGACTTGGCTTGATCGATCTCGCCGGGACGAAATCCGTGTTCCAACTCGGAGAGGTTTTCCCGTGCCGATTCCAAAAAGGCTTTTGCGCGATCGCGTTCGGCGCGGAATTCCGTATCCTCCAATTCGGCCAAAATTTCGCCTTTTTTGACGCGCTGCGATTCCGTGATCCGCAGCTTAACCACCATGCCGTTGACCTTAGGGCTGACCAATATCTGGTGGGCCGGAATGATGTAGCCCTTGGCCTCGAGAGCAACGCTGCCCGAGGAAGCGGCCGTGGCCAATGGTGCAGGTGCAGAAGTAGAAGACGGCCGCGGAGACGTGTTCGGCTTGGCGGCTGCCGGGGGCGTCGGCGCGGCGGGTGGCGTTTGAAAGAAATGCACATAGGCCAGCACGGCCGTGCTGCCGGCGAAAATCAGACACAACAGCCAGGGCGACCAGGAACCGGAGGAACCGGTTTCCACATGCTGCGGTAGTCGAAGTGATTGCACGCGATCATGAAGTTGCCGGTTGGCTGACTCCTTGTGCGCCTCTTCAGCAGGAGACTCCACCGGCGCGGGTTCTTCGCTCATGCTCACAGCCCTTCGGTCTCTGTCCGGTTGATGGTCTATTGATTCCCAGGATAGCTAATGAACCAAGGCCGGCCAATGAGAAGCCGGAAAACTCAGATCACTACCAATCTAGACATCAATAAGACCGTTTAGGATAGCATCAAACGGCGGGAGTGGACAAGTGCGAGCGTTTTTTTGTCACCAATGATGGGGATGGTGGTAATAAGGGCCAGGTCCCCAATGTTCAACCACGATCGGCGGGGGGGCCGATTCATGAATCACAACGGTTTTGGCCGGTAGAGCCTGAGCAACGGGCACGGATTGCATTGTTTGGATAACCTGCGGACTAACGCCCGCCTGTTGGAGTGTTACGAGATCACTCGTCGTAAGGGGGGCTGCCAAGCCATGGGCGCGCACATGGTTGGAAATCAAGTCGTCTCGGACTTTGGCTTGGGTCATGGTCAGCACTTCGGGAACCGTGACGGCTCCGGCGACAACTTGGCGTCCGAGTTAGGCTTCGATGAGAGCCCTGTTACGAGCTTCATTTTCATCAATATCCGAACCAACGGCGGCGCCGGTCAGCCCGCCGACTCCAGCCCCGATGGCCGCGCCGGCGGCCGGATTACCGGCAGCGCCTCCGATGATTGCACCCGTGCCGGCACCTAATAGTCCGCCGAATAGAGCGCCGTTTTCCGTATGGGTTCTACATCCCGTGCAAAACATCAACCCTAATAAAAGGCATCCGGTAATCCAGCGGATCTTGTAGCTCATTTTTCCTCTCCGCGGCATCGCAAAGGTTCATGGAATGGATCGGACTAACACCAAAGATCGTCAAGTTTTTAACAACGTTTAGCGACCAACGGGAGCGAATCGAAGTCAACCGAGCGGTAGCTCGTATTGGTTGGCGGCCCTGCCGCCCTGTGATGCATCAACCGCAATCCTCACATGCTCTATCTGCTCGATAAACTTGCTACCCAAATCTGCACCGAGGGTTTATTCTCCAATTTACCAGGACTTTTTATTATCACATTTATGTGATCTAATCCGGCCTCAGTTGCAATTGGTATTTTCGTAGGGCATGCGTAGAATATCGGGCGACTAAAAATGCGAACGCCTCCATTGTGGGCGATAAATTACCGCGAAGAGATATCTGTTACCATGCCAATTGGTCGAAATTATTGTAATCCCGCTAGGAAGTGCTTCTTCGTCGCAGTCTGGACATGGGGATTTCTGCTCATGCCGGCCCTCGGTTTTGGTCAAGGGCACGGGATGGGAGGAATGGGTGGACCGGGGGGCGGAGGCCCCAAAAGTCCCGCGGACTATTACCGCGGCTCATCACTGCCTCCCTCGACGACCGTGCTGACGCCTCATGGCGGTCATTATCTGAGTACCGAGACGAATCGTTTCGAGATCGTCTTCATGCCGTTGCAGACCCGGGTTTATGTTTTCGATAAATTGGTAAAGCCCCTGAGTGCGAAAGATATCCAGGTGCAGATGTCCTTGCTCATGCCAGGCGAAAGAACGGCTCGCAAAATTTCATTCCAATTCATTCCCATCCAGCCGGGGATCGATCAGGAGTATTTGGTCGCCAATCTGGATGTTGCACCGTTGCGGGGCAAGGAAACGCCGATCACCATCGACATTTCCAACTTGCCGAATCGCAAACAACCGACGGTCTCTTTTACGCCGGTTTTGACCGATGGGAAGATTCGACCTTATG
>CAZNMP010000013.1:0-15574 GCA_964573875.1 uncultured Planctomycetaceae bacterium
CTTCCAGGAAGTGGCGGAACCCTTTGATCTCGGCCTCGATGCGGAACGCCTTGTAAGCCTACAGGCTGCGATGGTCAAGTTCGACGTCGTTGTTGAACGTCACCGAATAGAGGCCCAAGTTGGCCCCAAGATTTCGTTCCTCGTTTCCGCATTGAGCCTTCCCGCATTGGATGTGGTCGATCGTGGCCGAACGGAACGGCTGCGAAGGCTGCTTGCCATAACGCCCGCTGCCCGAGGCCAACCAAATATCGGTCGTATCATTCGCTCGAACGGCCGGCGTCACGTGGCTGTTGTCGAACAATCGCTCGTTGATGGCAAGCACTTCGTTCGAGCTGGCGCTCATCAGCATAATGTCAACCAACCCCTGGGCGACAATCTCGCGCATCAGTTGGCGATACTCGTCGAGCGTGCGGAAATGAGCTTCCGAGGCGTAATGCTCGGGGCTGTGGCCCGGCGCGGCAAGCCCGAAGGCCATGTCGGCGTCTTTAGCATCCGCTAAAATAAAATCTCGGCAGGAGGAATCAGCCAGAATGTTAGCCAACTTGCGATCTAACGACTTTTGCATATACAATCCTCGGTGGCGGAAAACACGGTGCGGGCGGTAGGAAATGTAATTTATTCTAACGGTAACAGCCAACTTCGGCCGGTTTGGTGACCCATACTAACCAAATTATCAATTATAACCGTAGTTTCGCCGTATGAAACCCCCGTCGGCCAAATCTTGGATTGTCGTATCTATCGGCAGTACAATGGATTGCGCCGTAGAACAAATGCGATTGCCCAGCCTAAAAAGGCCGACAACCGGCATAATTTGCCAAATTATGTCGGGTACGCCTGTCGGAATATCTTCAAAGTATATCGAGATGATGATGGAAAAAAAACGACCACAACGCGCATTAATTTAGGACTATTGCGCATCCGTGCATGGACAGCAACCTTCCCTAACAGATAAAATTCTACGCAAGGGAGTCCCGCCTATGTCACGCCTCACCTTCCATATCGCTGGAATTTCCGCGTTCCTCTTCAGCGGGTTCGGCTATGTCGCCGCCGCGGAAACCGTTTTGCCCGAGGGCAGCGCACCCGCGCCTTTGGTAAGCCGGTACTTTCCCGACCGAGTCCATGAGTTCATCTGGCGGAACTGGAACGTCGTTGAGCCCGCAAAACTGGCAAAGATTCTAGGAACCTCGTTGGATAACGTCCATGCGGTGGCCGCGTCGATGGGATTGCCGCCGGCGGCGGCAATTCCACCAGAAATGAACACACGCGGCTACATCACCCTGATTCGGCGCAACTGGCACCTCTTGCCCTACGACCAACTGCTGGACCTTCTCGATATGACTCCGGAGCGTCTGGCCTTTGCATTGCGTGAAGATGATTTCCTCTGGATTAAGCTGGGCAGCCTGAAACCGAAGTGCGAACCGATCCGTTACCAACCGCCCGACGACACGACTCGACAACGTGTCGCCGAGATTCGTCGGGTAGTCGAGTCGGATTTCGGCGATGCGATCCGACAACCTGGTGAACCTCGTTTCAACTTCGTGCGGCAGCTTAGCACCCCTTTGGATTCCTTTGTACCGCCCAAACCGACAGACGATCAACCTGTCTCGCTGCGGTTCGTCTACTCTTATCTTGCGGTATATGGCGATCCGCTGCTAAACCCTCGGTTGGATCCGTACCCAGACGGCTTTTTGCAGCGACTATCGGCCGTGGGCGTCAACGGCATCTGGCTGCATGTCGTGTTGCGCGATTTAGCGCCGCCTACCGCGACGTTTCCTGAGTTCGGTGCCGATCACGAACGACGTTTGGCTAATCTTCGGGTTTTGGTGGAACGGGCTAAGAAATACGGCGTCGGTGTGTATCTCTACATGAACGAACCTCGGGCGATGCCCAAGGACTTCTTCAAGAATCGCCCGGAGATGGCCGGCGTTCAGGAAAGCGAATCCCTTGCCCTTTGCACATCGCAGCCGGCGGTGCGCCAATGGATGAGCGATTCGTTGGCATACATTTTCCGTGAAGTTCCCGACTTGGGCGGCGTCTATGCGATCACGGCCTCCGAAAATCTGACGAACTGCGCGTCGCACGGCGACTGGCGATCCTGCAAGCACTGCAAGTCACGCACGGATACGGAGATCATCGCCGAAGTCGCCGGCGCGATCGAAGAAGGCGTTCATCGCAATGCTCCCAAGGCCAATGTCATTCTGTCGGACTGGGGTTGGAAGGGCCACGGCGATGCGAGAGAGATTATTGCCAAGCTACCGAAATCCGCTTGGCTTATGTCGGTCAGCGAATGGGATCTGCCGATCGAACGCGGAGGCATCAAAAGCAAGGTCGGCGAATACTCGATTTCCGCCGTGGGACCGGGGCCGCGAGCTCCCCAACACTGGGCAACCGCCGCACAAACGGGCCTGAAGACCGCAGCCGAAATCCAGTTCAACAACACCTGCGAGATCGCCAGCGTGCCCTATCTGCCCGTGATGGATCTTGTGGCCGCACATCTCCACAACCTGGCTTCGTTTAAGCTCAATGGAATGCTGATCGGCTGGACCATGGGAGGGCATCCGTCGCCCAACTTCCAGCTAGCCCGACAAATGAACCACCAGCCGGCTCCCAATGTCGATTCGGCTTTAGATGCCTTGGCGCGTGATCGGTTTGGCCCCGAGGGCGCTCCCCATGCACGCAGGGCGTGGACGCTCGCAAGCGAGGCTTTCCGCCAGTATCCTTTTCATATCAGCGTGATCTATACGTCGCCGGTTCAGTGGGGCTCGGCAAATCCGTTGTACCCTGTACACACCGGTTACAAAGCGACGATGTGGGGAATCCCCTACGACGACCTCGCTGGATGGCGAGGCCCCTATCCGCCCGAAATCTTCGCCGCACAGTTTGAAAAGGTTGCCCAGGGCTTCGCGCTGGGCATCGCGGAATTGCAGCAAGCGGTCGAAAAGACGCCGGCCGATCGTCGCCGCGAAGTGGAAGCTGATTTGCGATACGCCCGGGCAGCCGCCATCACGTTTCAGTCGGTTGCCAACCAAGCACGTTTTGTTCTTGCCAGAGTTGCACTGGCCAAGTCTCCGAATACACTGTCGGCCGACCAGCGCGGTCGTCTGAAGGCTGAAATCAAACGCTATTTGGAATCCGAGATCGTTTTGGCCCGACAATTGTACGCGATTGTACAAGAAGATTCGCGAATTGGTTTCGAGCCTTCGTGCCAGTACTTCTATCTGCCGTTGGACTTGGTGGAAAAAGTCGTGAATTGCCGCTGGTTGTTGCAAAACTTCAAGAACAAGGAGAACAACTGAAATGGAACGACGCAAATTTCTTCAATGCGCGAATCTTTGCGGCGCTGGACTTATAGGTCTTGGTTCCGTGGCATCGTTGCAGGCGGCTGATGCTGGCGAGGATGCCGCCTCAAAATCACAGAAACCGCTCACGCTTCGGCCGTATCAACTTCTGTGTACGGTTTGTTCACTGGGTGAAGAAGGCAAAGAACCCGTGAAGCAGTACGAAAAATGCAAGCATATCCGCGATATATTGCGGAAGAATCCCGACATGCCTGTCACGCTCGTCTGTCATGCCGGTGATTTGTACGCCTACCAGGATTCTGGCGTCGAGGAAGATACGCCGGAAAGCGAGGAGTACAATAGAAAACGCGATTTGGACATCCTCCAAATTCTCGGCCTGGCCCCCGGCTGTACTTTGCCGGCGCGGGCGTTGTTCAAGACCTTGTTGATGGGCGTCTCCACAGTGTCCGGTATTTGCAGCTATAACACCGTGACCGGCGGAGCATGGAAAGGCTGCCCCAAAGCCACAAGCAGCAACTACGAACGCGGCTACGAGAAGGGAATCAATGCCTTAATAGCGCCGAGAACGGAAGAAGAAATGGCGAAAGAAAAGAAAAAGTCGCTCGAAGCGCTCAGCAAGGCCGACGTTGTGCCGGTGCGACCGCACATTCTCGTCTGCGCGGTGTGCCAGTACGGCGAAGGGTTGCGGCCCGGCTACAAAGAGGACAATTTGCCCGAATTGCTCGACTTGATCCTCAATCGAAACCCCAATCTTCCGATCAAGATGGCGCCCGGCGCCGATTGGATGATCTGCGCCCCTTGTCCCGGCCGTAATCCGAAACTCCAATGCTGCACCCATGTTTGGGGTTCCGGCGAACTAGATAGCCAACAACGAGATCTGAATCTGCTACAAAAGCTCGGTTTGAAGTTCGGCAGTACAGTAAAGGCCCGCGAATTGTATCAGCTCATTTTCGAGCGGATCACCACGACTCATGGTATTCCCGACATCTGCATCAAGTACAACGCCCAACCGTCGGTGTGGTGGGACGAATGCGGCGGGCACCTATTTCAAGGCAATCCCCGAGCCAAGTTTGAAAAAGGTAGAAGAGAAATGTCGGCGAAACTCAAACTTACATCCAACAACACAACCGAAGCCGAATCGTGATGTACACGAGGAGTTCAACGATGAAAATCGATCTCGGGCGATGTTTTCGGGCATTTTGCCGGCCTTTGACCTTGATATTGTCTATTGGCGCGGCAATGTATTCACCCGCGCAAGGCCAAACCGAAACGACGACCGATGCATTCGCCGAAGCGTTGAAAAACGCACTGCCCATTGAAAAATCTTACGACTATCATCGGCGTCTTTCGACCAATCCGGTGCATACCCAACGACGTGTTCCCGAAGCCCAAGCAAAACCAAACGAACTTGCCTTACCCTCACAAGGTTGGAAGTTGGTTTGGAAGCAAGGCAGTACGCCGGTTCTTCAAGGCACCGTCCATGATTTTCAAGATTACCTTGATAAGTCGATGCAAGTTCGCATCGAACTCGACGCCAAGGATTCGCTCGCCGATTGGCAGACTCAAAAGAAATGTGTCGTCGTCGGCACGCGCGACCAGTTGCCCGGCTGTGGAACTGCCTTGAAAGCTCCGAAAGACTACGAAATCATCGCGACGCCGGAACGTGTCACGGTATGCGGTTTCGACGAGCGCGGGGCCATGTTCGGCCTGTACAATCTCGAAGCCCGCATGAACTTGCGAGAAGGGCCTTTTTTGCCCGCCGATCTCAAAACGGTTCGGCATAGTCTCTACGACGTTCGCATGGTCCAATCGTGGATGGGCTGGATGGACTGGCCCGACCCGTTGCTGTCGCACTTGGCCCACGACGGTTTCGACGGCATCTTCGCCTCGTGTTATGCCAATCCGAACGGCGATCGCACGACGGCCGAGAATTCGACCGAGTTCTACGCGCGTCTGATGTTCCGGGTGCGTCGGCAAGATCCCGCCCGGATGCACGATCTGATTAACCGGGCATCCCGCTACGGCATCAAGGTCTATGCGCCGATCATTTATCAATCGCTGGGAACGCCGGAAAGCGAAGCCGGGTTGCGTAAACTGGTGCGCGATATCGTCAAGGAATTCCCCGACATCAAGGGCTACGTGTTATTGACCGAAGGCTTTTGGTACAAGCAATGGGGCGGCGGCCACGGCGCAAGCAAAGAATACGTGCAAGATTGGGCGCGCAATTGGGCCAAAGCCGTGGGCATTGTGGCCGAAGAATGTCACCGAGTCAATCCTGCCATCGAAATACTGCCCTGGGAATACAACATCGATTTCCGCCCGCAGAATGTCGAAACAAAGCGATATTTCATCCAACAGCTCCCTGCCAACACCATTCCGTTGTTGACCTGGGAAAATGGAAAAAGTTTCGAACTCGACGGGATGCAAGGGTACTTGCGCGATTATTCGCTGAACCAAGTTGGCCCCGCCGAAGTGACCGCCGCCCAGATTACCGAGGCCCGCCATCGCGGCACGAAAGTCTACTGCAATGCCGACACCTTTGTCTGCGGCGCTCAATTGCAGACGATCCCCTACCATCCTTTTCCGCATCAATGGGACGCACGATATAAGGCATTGGAACAATTCGGCGTCAATGGCACGATGGAAAGCTGGAGCAGCGGATATACGCCGAACTTCATGACGGAATTGCGCGCATGGACTTGTTGGAGCGACGCACCGCCGTTCGAGGAATTGCTTGCCGCAATCGCTTCCCGGAATTTTGGCGTCGAAAACAAAGAACAGGTCCTCAAGGCATGGGATCGTCTCAGCCGGGCGATTCGTTTGGTGCCCGATACTGGTCCGACCATGGGAACCAGCAATGCCATCGGCAATCCACTGTTCTTCCAAGAACCGCCGCCACGAACTCCCACCTTTAAGCATTCCTGGACCGATGAAGCGGCGTGGATCGGCTATCTAGGCGGAGAAATCAATCCTTACTGGCCATTCACGGTTTCACGTCTTGTCTTTTATCCGGACTTTTCAAATCAGACAAACAAAGCCGCCGGCTACGCGCAAAGCGTCTCAGGAATCGAAACCGCTTCAGGAGAGCGAATCCTCCCGGTCTTTTTGAAATACCTCCGAATGGCCGCCGACGAAATGGAGAATGGGTTAATGCCTTATCGGACAGCAGCCTTGGCCAGTCCGCCTTCCAAACGTGAGGCTGCCCTGCGCGAAGTCGTGATGGCCGAACAAATACGTCGGATGCTCTTGAGCAATCACGCCATTCTGCAGTTCGAAGATCTTCGATTACAGTTCGTCGCACAAAGCGATCGCAAAAAAGCAGACGAGATTCTTGATCGCATGGGAGCCATTGTACGCGACGAAATCTCACGCACAGAACTCTCTTTAATCGCCGCATCACGAGACTCACGCCTGGGTTTCCAGTTCGAGTGCGATTATGTCTACACTCCCTATTCGTTACAGGAAAAATTAAGAAGTTTGCAAGAGACTTTGTTACAAATAATAAAATGCCGCGACAAAAATTAAACCTGTCCTAAGTTTATTGAGGCTCAGATTAGTAATGTCGGCAGGCCGACCAACGAGAGGCCGGTAAACTGGAGTCTGTGCTCTAGCACAACCCAACATTACTTGCCTGAGTAGCAACAGACAAACTTTACCCTCATCACTGACATCGTAATAGGCTCAATTCACAATGCATCCACTATCCTTAACGACGAACGACATTGCTTTCGGACAACATCTCGGCATTTCTTGCCGCTGGGCTGTTCTGTCCTTATGCATTTGTCTGGCAAAACCATTACCAATGCAAGGACAAACCGAAGTAACAACCGAAGCGTTTGCCAATGCCTTAAAAGACGCCTTGCCTTTGGAAAAGTCTTACGACTATCATCGGCGTCTTTCGACCAATCCGGTGCATAACAAGCGACGCGCCCCAGATGCTCAGGCAAAACCCAAGGAGATAACGCTACCGGCGCAAGGCTGGAAGTTGGTTTGGAAGCAAGGATGCACGCCGGTTCTTCAAGGGGCCGTCCATGATTTTCAAGATTACCTTGATAAGTCGATGCAAGTTCGCATCGAACTCGACGCCAAGGATTCGCTCGCCGATTGGCAGACTCAAAAGAAATGTGTCGTCGTCGGCACGCGCGACCAGTTGCCCGGCTGTGGAACTGCCTTGAAAGCTCCGAAAGACTACGAAATCATCGCGACGCCGGAACGTGTCACGGTATGCGGTTTCGACGAGCGCGGGGCCATGTTCGGCCTGTACAATCTCGAAGCCCGCATGAACTTGCGAGAAGGGCCTTTTTTGCCCGCCGATCTCAAAACGGTTCGGCATAGTCTCTACAACGCTCGCATGGTGCAATCGTGGTTGGGCTGGATGGATTGGCCGGACCCATTGCTTTCTCACTTGGCCCACGATGGTTTCGACGCCATTTTCGCCTCGGTCTATGCGAATCCTAATGGCGACTACACGACGGCCGAGAATTCGACCGAGTTTTACGCCAGGTTGATGTTCCAGGTGCGTCGGCAGGATCCCGCGCGGATGCACGACTTGATCAAGCGCGCCGCGCGGTTCGGGATCAAAGTCTACACACCGCTCATCTATCAATACATGGGTACTCCGGAAAGTGAAGCGGGGCTGCGGAAGCTGGTGCGGGACAACGTGAAGGAATTTCCAGAGATCCAGGGCTATGTGCTTCTGACCGAGGGCTTCTGGTACAAGCAATGGGGCGGCGGTCACGGCGCGAGCAAGGAATACGTGCAAGATTGGGCGCGGAATTGGGCCAAAGCCGTCGGCATCGTGGCCGAAGAATGCCATCGGGTAAATCCCGCCATCGAGATTCTGCCCTGGGAATATAACATCGACTTCCGGCCGCAGAATACCGAAATGAAGCGCTACTTCATCCAGCAGCTTCCGGCCGACTCGATACCCTTGATGACTTGGGAAAACGGCAAGGGCTTTGAACTCGACGGCATGCACGGCTATCTGCGCGATTATTCGCTGAACCAGGTCGGCCCGGCCGAAGTAACCGATGCCCAGATCGGCGAGGCCCGCCGTCGCGGCATGAAAGTCTATTGCAAAGCCGACACCTTCGCCTCATGGCAGTTCGGCACGATCCCGTATCTTCCTTTTCCCTATCAGTGGCATACTCGCTACAAGGCAATGGAAAAATACGGCGTCAACGGCACGATGGAAAGCTGGAGCAGCGGATACGCTCCGAACTTCATGACTGAGCTGCGAGCTTGGACTTGCTGGAGCGACGCGCCGCCGTTCGAGGAATTGCTTGGCGCAATCGCTTCCCGGAATTTCGGCGCCGAAAACAAGGAAAAAGTCATTAAAGCTTGGGAGTTATTCAGCCAAGCGATTCAGAATGTAACCGATACCGGGCCGAACATGGGCACCAACAACGCCGTTGGAAATCCGCTGTTCTTCCAAGAGCCGCCGTTGCGGACTGTAACCTTTACCCACGCCTGGATGGACCACGATAAGTGGATGGGTTATCTCGGCGGGCAAATCAATCCTTACTGGCCCTTCACGTTTTCCCGCATGGTTTTCTATCCTGATTTCTCGAACCATAGCAATCTTGCCGAACAATACGCCCGAGGTGCAACCGGCGTGGAAGTCGGGCCGGAAAAGAAAATCTTGCCCGTGTTCCTGAAATACATGGGCCAGGCTTCCGACCGGATGGAAGCCGGCTTGAAGCTCTACCGCTCGGCCGCCCTCACAAGCCCCGACGCTAAACGGCCGAATGCCATGCGCGACGCTGTCGTCGCCGAGCAACTCCTCCGCATGATGCAAAGCGACTGCGCGATTCTCGAATTTGAAGATTTGCGTCTGCAACTGGCTGCCCAACAAGACAAATCCAAAGCCGCCGACCTGCTCGCTCGCTTGAAAACGATCTTGCATGAGGAGATCGCACGCACCGAGCGTTCGTTGTTGGCGGCCGAACGCGATTCACGCCTCGGTTTTCAACACGAGCAAGATTACGTCTATACGCCCTATTCGTTGCGGGAAAAACTGGAGAATCTGCACGAGACCGAAAAACAATTGGCCGCCTACCCAAAATGACGGACCGCCCGCCATCAGAGGAGAATCGTCATGTTATCCAACAAAATTAATCGACGAACCCTTCTGCAATCAGCCGCCGCCGGCACGGCATTGAGCCTTTGCCGATTTGGAGCCCAACGCGGCATGGCCGCCGAAACGCCCACGACCGTTAAGATTCTCGAACCTTTCCATGGCGCGGTGCTGAACCATCGACACGGGAAACAATCGGCCGAGGGACTTGCCATTCGCGTTGCAGGCCTGGCATCGGCCGGCGACCGCGTGACCGTCAACGGCATTCCTTGCCGCGTCGAGAACGGGCAATTCGAGGGCAATGTCGTCCTCTCCAATGCGGAAACCGATTTGGTCGCCGTGGCACAAAGCAACACCGGACAAGTTCAAGACCGCGTCCGCGTCGTGTGGGATCGTTGCAGCGAACCGCGCTACCGATTCTCGATCGACGACAGCAGCTTCTTTCTGCGCGATATCGCCCAAAAGAATTATGCCTCGCTGTTCGAGTGCCCCTTTTTGAAGATTCTCCAGGAACTCAACAAAAAATACGGCGCGAAGTTTTCGGCCAATATCTACTACACGGTGGCCGACAACGCAGAGTTTCCGACCGCCAACAGTTTCAACATTTCCCAGTTTCCGGACCGTTATAAAAGCCAATGGCGTGACAACGCCCATTGGCTGAAGCTGGCCTTTCATGCCTATGCCAACATGCCGGATCGGCCGTATCACGACGCCGCACCTGAAAAACTGATTGCCGATCTGGATCTCGTAGCAAGCGAGATACGCCGGTTTGCCGGCGAAGAGACCTATGCCCCGCCCACGGTGATTCATTGGGCGATGACTCGCCATACAGCATTCAAACCGCTTTACGAGCGAGGCGTCCGCGTGCTCAGTGGCTATTTTGGCAAGAGCGGCGATCGCTGGGATGTAAACTACAATTGGGATCCCATTCACACCGAATACGTATGGCGTCACAACGCCTGGAAAGATTTTGAGAGCGGAATCGTTTTCTCGCGAAGCAGCATTGTATGCAATAACGTTCCGGTCAATCAAATCGTTGCAACGCTGGAACCGCTGGCCAAAGATCCCAACACGGCCGAAATTATGGACCTATTCACCCACGAACAGTATTTCTGGCCGTTCTACTTCCATTACGTGCCGGATCATGCGCAACGACTCGATACGGCGATCCGCTGGTGTACCGAACACGGCTATAAGCCCGTGTTTTATCACGAAGGATTGCTTGGCGGTCGGGTTTAAGCCATTCCCAACACTTCCCGATACGCCCGGGCAACGCCTTCCGCCATGCTGACGTCGGAAAAAAGTTGTGCCTGCCGTTCGACGGCGCTGGCTCGGAGCGCCGACCAATCGACTTCGCCGCGCACGAAGCCGGCTACGGCCCGCGCCAGCTCCTCGGCATTGCCCGGCTCCACCACTAACCCGTCCTGTCGATCACGAATTGCTTCAGGCACGCCTGCCACGCGCGTGGCAACGACCGGCACGCCCGAGGCCATTGCTTCGAGTACGACCATCGGCAAACCTTCGCCGAAAAGACTTGGCAAAACAACCAAATCCATCCGTTGCATCTCGCCCGCCACATCGCCGCAAAAGCCGGTCCATGTGATATGCTCAGTCAATTGAAGCCGTCGAGCCAGGGCCGAGATTTCAGCGGCATACCTGGACGATTCAAATGTGCCGACCGCGCGAAGATGCACCGGCAAACCGTCGTGCAACATCATCGCCAGGGATTCCAACAATACTTCAAGACCCTTGCGCGGCCGGAACAAGGCAACGACCCCGAGGGTCCATTTTCCGCTTGGCGCCGAACGGGAAGCAAGATTCGGAACCGTCGGCACGCCGTTCGGCACCACCGTGATCCGCGCCGGATCGAATCCTTCTTGTCGAATATGATCGGCCATCGCCTGCGAAACGGCAATCACGCGCGACACATGTTTGAGGCTTATTTGCTCGATCCGCCCATTGAACCAATCCGTCCAACGGCGAACACTATCGTGCGACGAAGGGCTGTGGGCATGATACACCATCGGCACGCCCGTCAATGACGCCGCGACGCCGCCGACCAGCGCCGAACGAACCGTATGACCGTGGATCAAACGATATCCGCGTTCGCGCACGATGCGGGCCACGCGGTAGGCCGCCCTGAGATCAAATTTCGTCCACATCGGCACGTCGAAAAGCGGAGCATTCCGCGATTCGCGCAATTCGCCGAACAAATCAAGCTTCACGCACGCAAAACCAACCGAAAAACCAAAAGCCGGCAATCGTTTCGCCAGCAGATCCTGCACGCGCTCGGCCCCGGCATAATACTCGCCGTTGATAACATGCAATACGCCGATCGTATCGGTCGCCGACGGAACGACGGCCGAAACCGGCACGGCAGACGATAGCAGGGTGTTCTCGGAGGAAAGCATGGTGTTGACCGATGTTGAAAATCGAGATCCTTAGTAAGCGTTTTTTCGCGACAACACAACCGTCACGGTTTTCGCAATAATCACGAAATCCATCCATAACGACCATTCGCGAATATAGCGGTGGTCGAATTCAATGCGTTTTTCCATTTTTTCAGGCGTATCCGTCTCGCCGCGCCAGCCGTTCACCTGGGCCCAGCCGGTAATGCCCGGCTTAACCTTATGACGCAACATGTAGCCGCCGATCCGCCGACGGTATTCCTCGTTCAAGGCATCCGGATGCGGGCGCGGCCCGACCAGCGACATGCTGCCGCCCAACACGTTGAACAATTGCGGCAACTCGTCGAGCGATGTTTTTCGCAAGAAGGCCCCCAGCCTTGTCACCCTTGGATCGTTCTTCACGGCTTGCACCGCTTGCGGACCGTCCTCGCAAACCTTCATCGTGCGGAACTTCCAAACGTGAATTTCCCGGCCGTCCAAACCGTAGCGACGTTGCCGAAAAAACACCGGCCCCGGCGAAGACAGTTTGACCGCAACGGCAATCGCCGCCATCGGCACGGCCGCCAGCAATAATCCCAAACTGCCGAAAACAAGGTCCGAGATGCGTTTTGCTAAACCATCGATCCCGTAAAAGGGGTTTTCGAAAACGCTGACCACAGGCAATCCCAGGATGTCCGTCCACCGCGAATGCAATAGTTGAAATACGAAGAAATCGGGAACAACGTAAACCGATGCGGTCGTATCGCCCAAGCGATCTAGCACCCCGCGAATGCGGTCCTCGGCTCGCATCGGAAACGTGATGTAGATCCGATCGACCTCCCCCGCCCTGGCTTGTTCGACCAAATCGGCAATGCTGCCCAACCGCTGGCCCAGTTCCTCGGGAATCTCCGGACCGCGATCATCGGGTCGATCATCGAAAAATCCGACAAGCTCCAAACCCATCTCCGGGGAATCTTCGATATTCCGAGCTAGTTGAAAACTCAACTCGTTGACCCCGACGATGGCGAATTTGCGGGTATGGTAACCCAACAAGATAAACGCCCGCTGCACCCAGCGGGTTGCAATACGGCATGCGCTCATCAAGGCCGGAGCTACCAGGAACCAGGCGAGTATCGAAGTGCGTGAAAAGACATCCGTGTATTTCAGCGCAAACCCCAGCGCCAAAAGAATGATGACGGTGATGCCCCATGCAAACATCAGCCCGACGATCTCACGATGGGCCGACACCCCGCGCCAACTCCGATACATCCCGCCGACTTCGGCGGTTAATCCGAAAATAATGATCGCAGCGGCTGCAACGATCATATAATGCTCAAGACTCGTCGCAACGCGATCCATGGCGATCACCAACGCAACCGCGATGCACACGGCATCCGACAGCCGATACCACGCTCCCCGAATCGACCATTGTTGGTAAATGCGACCTTTGTCCATCATGCAAAACCGCAATCTAACCAAATGCAAATAAAAAAATCACAAAGGGCGAAAAAAACCACTACTAGGATCCTGAAAATCGTTAGAGGTTGTTTCACCGAAAAACTATTCCTGGTCCACACGTAAAAAACGATACGATCGGCTCCCTTGTAACCCCCCCTACAATGTTGTTTGCCGACTAGGCAAAAAATCACAATCTACTCGGGTGGTTCGGTGTTTCTTGAATAAAAGTAACAGCTTTCCTATGCCTAAAAGTATAGATCATCTTCCGAAATGGTGCTTCCCAATTTGCTTACTTTATCAAGACTGTTGTTTTTCTGGACGATACAGGTTCTGTGGGATTTGGGGTATTTTCACAAAGGACGGAAGACTCATGAAAACAGCTTTTTCACTGATAGTGGTTTCGCTTTGTTTTCAGACAACAGTTGCGTGGGGGCAAGCACCTCTTCCTCCAGTACCGGCGGAGGATGTTTCCAGCCGGTTAAACCAACTGGAAAATGAAACACAAGCATTACGTTCGGAAGTGCAACGATTGCGGGAAAATCCGGTTCGACTGCCCGCCGTCACTGCCACGACAACCAGCATGACGATGGATGCCGCGCCGGCGCCCGTCGTGGACGACAGCGAGTACTACACCATGGATGAAATCCGCGGTGAGATGAAAAAACTCGTCTGGAAAAAAGGCGATTTCTCCATAACGCCGTATGGAATCCTCTGGGCCAACACCGTTTTCGCCACGGAACGCACTTCCCCGGGCTCTTATACGATGTTCGTCCAATCGGCCACGGGGCAGCCTGAAAATGAATGCCTCATCGATGCCCGCAACACGCGGTTGGGCGTCGATGTCGGCGGTCCGCAGATTCCATTCTTCAACTGTGCTCAAAGCGGCGGTAAAGTCGAAATCGACTTCCAGAACAGCCCGATCGTTAGTTCGACCGGCGTGCCTGGCACGGAAAACAAAGCAACCATTCTGTTGCGTCATGCTTACGCGGAAGTGAAGAACGAAGAATTTCGCTTTGTGGTCGGACAAACGTGGGACGTTATATCGCCTCTGAATCCCGGCATGTTGATGTATTCGATCGGCTGGGACGCAGGTAACATCGGCTACCGGCGCGCTCAAGTCCGCGGCGAACGTTTCTTCGCCCTCTCCGATACATCGTTGATCACCGTGCAATCTTCTATTAACCAGCAGGTATTTGAAGATGGCGTGGCATCGACAATCAAGGGCGAACCTTCGAACTGGCCGATTTGCGAAGGTCGCGTTGCATGGACCGTCGGCGAACGTGGGCCCGGATGCTACCCCATCACCGTTGGCATGTCAGGCCATATCGGCGAAGAACAATTTGACAGCACGGTGCTAGGATTGAATAACCGTCGGCGGACATGGTCCGGCAATATCGACTTCCGCATGCCGGTTACCGAACGGCTTGGCGTTCAAGCGGAATGCTTCACGGGCGAAAACCTGGGGGCGTTTCTCGGTGGCATTGGTCAAGGTATCGATAGCACGACGTATGACACGATCCGCTCGTCGGGTTGCTGGGTTGAATTATGGTACGACTGGACGCCCAGGTTCCATAGCCACGTCGGTTACTCGGTCGATGATCCCTTCGACCAGGACATTGTTACAGCAAGTGAAAAAACCTATAACCAGTTCTACTATGGCAATGTTTCTTACGACCTGACAAAGAGCTTCTTAATTGGCTTTGAAGTCAGTTCGTGGAGGACGCTTTACAAGGCTCAATTGCCCGGTGAATCCGTGCGTTGCGAATTCGTCGCCAAGTACGGTTTCTAAAAAATCGGGATTTAACGATAATGAAGCCCTTGGGGGGACGGCAGCCGACTGCCGCCCCCCCACTCCTTTTCTAGGGCAATAACTCGCGAAGAGTCCGTAGATTTCTCACATCCCATTCCTCGCCGTCCTCGATTCCCTTGGGCGTTTCGAGATACATGGGAACCTTATGGAACCGCGAATCGGACAACAACAATCGAAACGGCTCGATTCCCATGGCTCCGCGCCCAATATGTTCGTGACGGTCGATCCGGCTGCCTAGTTCGCGGCGGCTATCATTCAGATGAAATGCCTTGATCCGTTGCAGCCCGATCCGCCGGTCGAATTCCGCCATCGTGGCCGCATAATCCTTCTCCGTTCCGAAAGGATATCCGGCAGCAAACACGTGGCACGTATCAAAACAGACGCCCAGCCGATCGGGCTCGGCCACCCCTTCAAGGATCCGAGCGATTTGCTCGAAGCGCCAGCCCAGATTCGTGCCTTGTCCCGCAGTGGTTTCCAACAAACATCGGGCTGAACACTCAGGGATTCGAGCGTGGATCTCGTCTAAAGCTCGAATGATTTGCGT
>CAZNMP010000014.1:0-15158 GCA_964573875.1 uncultured Planctomycetaceae bacterium
CGGAAGCGGTAGCTGGGAGTCTAGCCGCCTCGAAAGACCAGTATATTTTCTCAAATTATGAAACGATCAAAGGATGCCTTATGAAAACAGTCTTAAAAATACTTGCAATTGCGGTTGTGGGGGTCGGTCAGGGAGCAACAGCCCAGGCCACAACGATCAGCTACGACAGTACAAACGGAAGCTCTTTCACCGTATCCAATTCCGACCTCTTGCAGGCGACCGGAACAGCGTTGGTTTTTGCGGGAAGTTACAATACGGACCCCTATGAAGGCTGCGGCACGACCGCCGTTCTCACAAACGGCGACTTTGGGTCCAATGGAACATCCGCTCCCGGTCATATAAATGAAGAAGGGGTTTGGGTCACGGATGGCAATGCTTCGCATCCCGACACCTGCGCGATCAACAATGGCGCGGTGGCCACCTACACGTTCGACACCTCCGCGAACACCGCCGGATACAATGTCACGAATATCAATCTCTATTCCTCCTGGAGCGATGAAGGCCGCGATGCCATGAACGTCACCGTGGCTTACTCGACCGTGGCTGCCCCGAATACCTACACGGATATCGCTACAGCCTCTGGTGATCCTGGTCTTTGCAATGCGGCATACATCACAACCGACCTTACAGGCGTCAAGTCGATTCGTTTTTCCTTTGGCGACCAAGAGAACGGCTATGCAGGCTACAATGAGTTGGATGTGATCGGCACGCCCATTCCCGAGCCTTCTGCAGCTATCTTGGCCCTTTTCAGTATCATCGGCCTTCTGGCCTATGCATGGCGAAAACGGAAGTAAGAGAAGAGGCACGTAAGATCGAACATCAAAAACGTTTTTTGAGAAAAAGGAGTTGTCTATGCGGTTGTTCTTATGTGTTTCTATTCTAGGAACTCTTTTCGCATTGGCCGTTTCGACCAGTGAAGCGGCGACATTAATCGGGCCAGGCTCCGACTATTGCAGCAATGGCAATTCCGATTCTGCCGGCGGTGAGCGGCTCAATGTCTCGCAAATCGCCACGAATCTGAATGCCGGCTGGTACAATGTGAACGACTTTTCCTATGCCTGCACGGTTGCCGGCGGCGTAACGCCGTTCTTAGCAGTGGGAACGCCCGGCAGCAGCTATACGACGGTTTGGGTAGGGGCGGCGGATACCGCTGCTTCGACCGGTGTAAAAACCACAAGCTATGATATAGCTGCTCAGAGTTTTTACTTGTCCGCGGGCCAAAACGTCTATGCCGGCTTCTACACATCCGGCGGTGCACGTGTGGATTTCACGGAAGTGTCGGGAGTGACGGATCACAATTCCGGCGGTCCCTTTACATCACTTGCAGTTGGCGACACCTTGTCGTTTTCCAATCCCAACCTCGGACGCACGTATGCCTTTGGCGTCGATGTAACCGAAGGCGTGAAGGTGACGGCCACGGTAACAGCCGACGATAGCTACAGCCTCTACGTCAGCACTTCGGATTCCGTTCTTGGTACGTTGATCGGTAACGGTTCGGGCTGGGAAACCGCCGAAACGTTGGATTTCGTCGTTCCGATGAACCAGAAGCTCTATCTCCATGTGGTAGGCGCAAACGGCGGTGAAGGATTAGCCGGCGTCATTGCTCAACTGAAATTGAGCAGCTACAAATTTTTGGAAACCGATAGTACGCTACTTGTTTCCGACACAAATTGGGTTGGAAATACCACGGGGTATAGCAATACGCTTTCGGCGGCAAGCGATCTCGGCGCCTACGGGGTTGGACCTTGGAATACGACTCCCGGGGCAAGCACGTTCGATTCATCGGCTCATTGGATATGGGCAGGCGCCAATCCTCGCCCGGCGGGCGATACTGCTTATCTCAGCACAAGTTTTACCATAGTCCCCGAACCGGGAATGCTGTCGTTGTTCGTATGCGGATTGTTGAGCTTATTGGCCTACGCTTGGCGTAGGAGGTAGAGAAAAGGTTGGATATTGGATGGCGGATGGCGCGTGTAATGAGCAGGTTGCATCGCCTTCCGCCATCTTCAACAACACAAACTATGCGAGGTGAGCGTATGTCAAGGAAGCCGCTTTCCACATTCCGCCGTGCAAATTTCGCATTTACGTTGGTGGAGCTTCTGGTCGTCATCACGATCATCGGCATTTTGATTTCGCTCTTATTGCCGGCAGTGCAATCGGCGCGAGAGGCAGCGCGCCGACTGCAATGCTCGAACAACCTGAAGCAACTTTCGTTGGCGGCGATGAATCACGAAGCCGCCAACGGACACTTCCCGACCGGCGGTTGGGGATGGGGATGGATCGGCGATCCGGACCGCGGTTTTTCTCAAAAGCAACCGGGTGGATGGATTTACAATCTGCTGCCCTACATGGAACAGCAGGCGTTGCACGATTTGCAGCTCGGCAAATCCACATCGACCTCGCCCACGCGGACGGCCGCTGCCGCGCAGATGATAGGAACACCATTAAACGCAATGTCGTGTCCCACGCGACGGCCCGCAACGGTCCATTATTCCTGGCAAACCACTTCGCCGCCGAAATTTACAGATGCGGTCAGCAATGTGGCCAAGTCAGACTATGCCGCGAACGGCGGCGACTGTTTTACCGATCCGGCCACAGGCAACACGCTTTGGAGCTGCGACGGCCCTGCTTCGATCACGCAGGCCGAGTCGTCGGCGGGTATTGCCGCCTTCGGCAGCGTTGCCGCCACGGCCACGGGTGTTGTGTTTGCCGGCAGCCATGTCACGATGGCACAATTATTGGATGGCAGCAGCAATACCATCATGGTTGGCGAAAAGTATCTTTCGCCCGACTATTACGCAACCGGTGAGGATGGCGGCGACAATGAAAACATGTATATGGGCGAGAACGAAGATATTTGCCGCTGGGGCGGCCCGAACTATCCGCCCTACCAAGATCAGTCGGGCATCATACGCACGACCAGCTACGGCAGCGCCCATGCCGCCGGCTTCAATGTTGCTTTCTGCGATGGCTCGGTCCGCTCGCTAAGCTATTCGGTCAACCTGACGCTTCTAAGCTATCTGGCCAACCGGAAAGATCGGCAACCGATCGACGGTAGTCAGTTCTGATAGTTGCAGGAGGAAGAACGGAGTTCTTCTTGCTTGCGAGAATCGAGTTCTTATCCTCCCCAAAAAACATGCCCACGGCAAGCGTGGGCATGAGGGGTGCGAATTCTTATTGCCAGGAGCAACTAGGGGGCCGAGCCTGCGCCGACCGGTTGTTGTTCGGAAGGCGTTTCACCCTTGCTGCCGTGGAACGAAAGTTGCTTCTTATCGCCGACTTCCTTGACTTCGATCGTAATGGTATCCATGCCTTGGAACTCGCCCTTGAGTAGTTCCTCGGAAAGCGGATCCTCGACGAAGTTTTCGATCGCGCGGCGTAGCGGCCGGGCGCCGAAATCCAGGTTGCTTCCCTTCTTGACTAAGAAGGTTTTGGCTTCGTTGGTCAGAACGAGTTGGATGCCGCGTTCGGACAGCCGTTCGCGAACCTTGCGGAGTTCCATTTCAATCACGCCTCCCAAATCCTCGGCCGTCAAGTGACGGAAGATGATGACGTCATCAACGCGGTTGAGGAACTCGGGCCGGAAGACCTTTTCAATCTGTTCCTGAACACGGCTCTTCATGCTTTCATAGGAGGCATCGTCGTCGGGCTTCTGGAAACCAAACGAGGATTCGTTCTTAATGGCTTCCGCGCCGGCGTTGGTCGTCATAATCAGGATGACGTTGCGGAAATCGACGTTGCGACCGAAGCTGTCGGTAAGCCGGCCCTCTTCCATGACTTGCAAGAGCATGTTGAAGACGTCGGGATGTGCTTTTTCGATTTCGTCGAGCAACACGACGGCGTAGGGACGGCGGCGGATCTTTTCGGTCAACTGGCCGCCTTCTTCGTAGCCCACGTAGCCCGGAGGAGCGCCAACCAAGCGGCTGACGTTGTGCTTCTCCATGTATTCGCTCATGTCGATCTGGACCAAGGCATCGGCATCGCCGAACATGAACTCGGCGAGGGCTTTGGCCAATAGCGTTTTACCGACGCCCGTGGGGCCGGCGAAGATGAAGCAGCCAGTGGGCCGCTTGGGATCCTTAAGACCGCTGCGACTGCGCCGGACGGCCTTGCTGACCGACTTGATGGCTTCGTCTTGGCTGACAACCCGCTTGTGCAGATCTTCTTCCATACGCATAAGCCGCATCGAATCTTCGGTGCTGAGCCGGGTGAGCGGGACGCCGGTGATCTTGGAAACCACCTCGGCGATAACGTCGGCATCGACGACGCCGTCGGTTTCGCGGGATTTTTCGCGCCAGTCATGTGTAATGTTCTGTTTCTTCTTCTTCAGCTTGTCGGCCTGATCGCGCAGCGCGGCGGCTTTCTCGAAGTCCTGGTTGGCGACCGCCTCTTCTTTTTCCTTGTTGAGTTTTTCGACTTCCTCGTCGATTTCCTTCAAATCTGGCGGACGGGTCATCGACTTGAGATGCACGCGGGCGCCAGCCTCGTCGATAACGTCGATGGCCTTATCGGGCAGGCAGCGGCCGGTGATGTAGCGGCCGGAAAGCTCGACGGCGGCCTCGACGGCTTCGTCGGTGATTTGCACGTGATGGTGCTGCTCGTAACGGTCGCGAAGGCCTTTGAGAATTTCAACCGCTTCGCTCTTGGTCGAAGGCTCGACCATGACGACCTGGAATCGGCGATCCAGCGCGCTGTCTTTTTCGATGTATTTGCGGTATTCATCGAGCGTCGTAGCGCCAATGCACTGAATTTCGCCGCGAGAGAGGGCGGGCTTCAGGACGTTGCTGGCGTCGATGGCGCCTTCCGCGCCGCCGGCCCCCACCAGGGTGTGCAATTCGTCGATGAAGAGGATCGTGTTCTTGGCGCGGCGAACTTCGTTCATCACGGCTTTGATGCGTTCCTCGAACTGGCCGCGGTATTTCGTGCCGGCAACCATCATGGCAAGGTCAAGGACGACAATGCGGCGTTCGAGCAGCAATTCAGGCACGTTGCCTTCGACGACACGTTGGGCGAATCCTTCAACAATGGCGGTTTTGCCGACGCCGGCCTCGCCCAGAAGGACAGGGTTGTTTTTCGTGCGCCGGCTGAGGATTTGCATGGTCCGCTCGATTTCTTTTTCACGGCCGATGACCGGATCGAGCTTGCCTTGGCGGGCCAGTTCCGTGAGGTCGCGGCCAAAGCTATCCAAGGCTGGAGTTTTGGACTTGCCGCGGGGGGCTTCTCCACCGGAGCCACCGCCAGCCGGAGCGCCGGGCAAACCGCCGGGCCGCTCAGAGCCTTCGGCGCCTTCCATGCCGTGGCCGAGCAAATTGAGAACTTCCTCGCGAACTTCTTCCAACTTGAGGCCCAGGTTCATGAGAACTTGAGCGGCGACGCCTTCTTGCTCACGGAGCAAGCCGAGCAGAATGTGCTCGGTGCCCACATAGTTATGGTTGAGGTTGCGAGCTTCCTCCATCGAGTACTCGATGACCTTTTTGGCGCGAGGAGTTTGAGGAAGTTTGCCCATCGTGACCATGTCGGGGCCGCTTTGGACGAGCTTTTCAACTTCGAGGCGGATTTTGCGAAGATCCACGTCGAGATTTTTCAGCACGTTGGCCGCCACACCGCTCCCCTCTTTAATCAATCCGAGAAGGATGTGTTCGGTGCCGATATATTCGTGATTGAACCGCTGAGCTTCCTGGTTGGCCAGTTGCATGACTTTCCGGGCGCGGTCAGTAAATCGCTCGTACATCTAAGATTCTCCACAGGTGTCTGCCACCCTAAGCGCGATGCGATCAGGATGGCAATAATTGTCGGCCGGTTTTGGCCGAATTAAATTGTTATGCTGCCGCAACCTTTCGGGGCTTTGCGGCCGCCAGCAGTTTTCGTTCTCGTTGTATTTCTTGTTCCCACTTGCCGGCGCCTTCAAAGCGCGCCAGTGTATCCAGTTCTTGTTCGGCTTCGTTGAGTCGGCCGGTGTGCCGCATCAAGGTGGCCAGTAATAGTCTCGCATCGAGGTCGCGTTCGTTTCTTTGCAGCAATCCTTGCAGCGTGTGTTCCGCTTGGTAATAATCGCCTTTCAGGTAATGGTCCGCGGCTTCGCCGAAAGTATCTTCGGAAGGTTCGATGCGGTCGGCGGCTGCTCGGCGGTTGCAAACCCGGATCGACCAGCCTACGCCTAGGGCCCACACAAGAACCCAAATACCCCATAAGGTAATACGTACTCCAGGGCCGACAAGTTCGCTCCAACCGAAGCTTCCAAGTAACAATAGGTCAAACAAGACAGCCATGCCGAGTGCAGCCGCCAAACCGGCCCAACTGCCATACGCCCAGAGCTGGGGGAGCCCCGGCCATATATACGTCGTTCTTGGCATCCTGCGCATCGACAACGCTCCCTCGGTTTACCATCTATCTGACGGCCACGGAATTGTAACTTCCAAAACAAGGTGAATCAAGGCAATAAAGAAGGCTGCCGAAAGTTAGGGAATTTAGGATTGCCAGCTTGAGTTTTGTTTGCCAAACTACACATTATGAGGCACCAATTCACCGCAGCCGCCGAACGTGCGCTAGTCTATGCTTCCGGTTGGACCTATGAATCGGGTTGTAACGATTTAGAGGCGCAGACGTTGCTGGTGGGGTTGCTGTCGGAAATGGAGTGTCGTGCGGCCGCGATTTTAGCGGGGCTAGGTATCGATATTGCGGTTTTACGGGAGCAATGGCCCAATTTGAGGCCGATTGCGGATGAAAATCCCCTGCCGACGCCCCCGCTGTTTCACCGCGGGGGGGATTGGAAGAGTGAAACCGCCAGAGAAAATGCACCCCTCCCCAGGGCCAGCCTTCGGATCAAGCGATTCTCTCCCGACGTGAAAGTTTTTTTGCAACTGGCCGAGCAGCAGCTCGCTTTGCTTCCGCAACCATTGGAAATGGCAACCGAGCATATTCTCTTGGGCATGGCCTCGGCCGATCATGAGGTTTCGCACTGGCTTCGCAAGCGCGGGCTTGAACCCAACAAGCTCGAAGCGGACATTTATGCCATGCACGGGTTTGTGATGGGAGAAAAATGCGTGGAAAGCGATGAAATGGAAAGTGTGCAAGAGCACTGGGATAATGTTCATTGCCAGGAGACCGCAACTTCCGGAATTTCCGAGAACGCATTCCCAGAGCTGTTTGCTCATGGCGAGGATAGAAAAACTCACGGCCACTCATCAACGGCGACGCTTCGGCTTTTGGATGCGGCGGCGAATCGGGCTCGTGAAGGTTTGCGAGTCATTGAAGATTATGTCCGATTCACTCTCGACGATCTATTTCTGACGGGGTTGTGCAAGCAGTTGCGGCATGAGTTGACGGCCGCTTTGGGACGGATTCCGCGAGAGCATCTGCTTGCGGCACGAGAAACGGAAGCAGACGTAGGCACAGTATTGACCACGTCGTCGGAACGAACGCGAGCGGACGTTGCGGAAGTGTTAGCGGCCAATTTCGCCCGGCTGCAAGAATCGCTGCGTAGCTTGGAAGAATTCAGCAAGCTGCTGGATGCCGATGTGGCGGCGATTTTCAAGCAGTTGCGCTACCAAAGCTACACGCTGCAACGAGCGGTTGCCATTACGGCGGAGAGCATCGAACGACTAGAGCGGGCAAAGCTCTATGTGTTGATCGATGGGCGAGCGTCGGCAGAAGAGTTCGAGCGATTGGTGCAATCATTGATCGAGGCGGGCGTTTCCGTGCTTCAACTGCGCGATAAGCAACTCGACGATCGGACGTTGCTGGAGCGTGCCCGGGTTCTGCATACTCTGACGCGGGGAACCGATACGATTTTTGTGATGAACGACCGGCCGGATTTGGCCGCTTTGGCCCAGGCCGACGGCGTTCATGTTGGCCAAGAAGAGCTTTCGGTGAAGGACGCCCGGACGATCGTGGGGCCGAGTGCGTTGGTGGGTGTATCGACGCACAGCATCGAGCAGGCGCGGCGTGCGGTGTTTGATGGGGCCAATTATCTAGGGGTGGGGCCGACGTTTCCCTCGGGCACGAAGTCGTTCGAACAATTCACCGGAGTAGAACTATTGCGGCAGGTGGCAGCGGAGATTCGGCTGCCGGCCTTTGCGATCGGCGGCATTGGACGCGATAATCTTAGAGAAGTATTGGCGACCGGATTTACACGGGTGGCCGTCAGCGGCGGAATTTTATCAGCCACAGATCCGGCGGAAGCGGCAAGGGAATTGCTCAAACAACTGATGGGAGATAGCGAAACCATTTAGCCGAATAAAAGTCGGCATAAAGAGGAAAAAAGCAATCCTGTTCGGCACGATGGTTGCTAATGTTGGGATTGGGAGTGAGGGACGGCGGGGATGAGGGCGGGAATGGGGGGATTGGCGGGCGATTGCCTTGCGAGACGACGGAGAACCAAGCGATGCGCAGCACCGAATGCCGCGTCGGCCAGAGAAAGGGCAGCGCGTTCTATCAGGCGATATGCGGCTGGAGTTTGGCTAGGTGGGCCAGCAGTTCGTCTTCCTCGGCCATGCCCGTGAAGTAATAGCAGATCATCTCGTACGTTCGCAGCGTCGGCTTGCGTCCGGTCCACAAGCTGATCAACATGCACGCGATGATCGCACAGTACGTCTGGATTTCGATGCCCTCCGGATCGTGGCTCAACAGCGACCGACAACCGAGCGTGTGCTTGAAGAATCGGAAGAAGATTTCAATCGTCCAGCGATAACGGTAGAGCAAGGCAATGATCCACGCCGGTAGATCGAGCAAGTTTGTGGCGATGAGCAATTGACCGTTGCAGGCCGGACCGGTCGAGCCGCCCGACTTGGCTCGCTTCTCGTGCGGCGTGGTCTTCACGACGACCAAACGCAACGGATGGTCGGGCCGGTCCTTCACGCCTTTGTAGTCGCCAAGACTCACGAGGGCGTCGAGCACTACATTGGCCTCGATGTCTTCCGCCGTTAGCGCGTGATTTTCCTCGATTTCGTAGCGGCTGTTGTCGCGCAGGCGGCACACATAGCTGCTTTCCGCGGCGGAAATCGCGTTAAACAAGGCGAATTTCGCGTAACCGCGATCAGCAACGTAGCAGTGGCCCTTATCGAGCGCCCGTTTCAATACGGCTCGCTCGTCGGACTCGCCGCCTGCGTTGCCTTCCGTCAGATCGATGCGGATCGGCACGCCGCGTTCTAAATCGAACTGCGTATGCAGTCGCCATTTCGCTTTGACCTTCGCCGCGCGCGAATCGGAGAATGCCGCTCGCGCCAACGCGGGCAAGCCCTTCAAGAGTGTGCCATCGACGAGCGTGACGACATGCTGCAAGTCTTTCAATCGCGGATCGGAAGCGATCGGCTGAAGCTCCGCGCCAAGTTCGGCAATGATTTCCAACAGCCGATCGGAGTCGAAAACGTCGGTCGATTCGCTCAATGATCCAAGCGATGCCCGCAGGCAGCCGAGCTTGCGTTGCACCTTCCGCAATTCGCCGGCCTGTTGGAGAGCTCGAAGCGAACGGGCAACGGGATTGAACAGAAACAAGAGAACGAGCAAGCAATACTCATCCATGTGGAGCTTGCGATTGCCGGCCTTATCGCGATGGCATCCGACGTCATGCAGCCGCCGGAGCAACGGCTGCAATTTGTCGAAATATTTCAAGCCCGTGACATCTTCCTCGCGGACCTTTTGACGTTTCTTCCCGGCCATGCAAGAATTATGCACGCCGTTACGCACAGCGCAATACCACTTATGTGGGGATCGCTAGAATACTCAAATCCCGTGCCGAACAGGATTGGGAAAAAAGGGAAAGGGGAAAAAGGAAGTCTATATAAGCAGTAAAAACGGGGAATGGCATTTGTAAGCCGTTCCCATTTTTCTCTTTTTCCATTTTTCCTCTTTACACTGGCCTTGGCTACTTCAAGCGGCTAATGTGTTCTCATATCCACGTTTATTTCTGCTCCTCCCCTAGGATTTTATCGACATAGAGTTCGATTTCCGCCTCGACGCCGGGACGGTAGCCGATCCAAACGGCGCGGATGATGCCTTGGCGGTCTAGGAGCAGCGTGGTGGGCATGCCTTGGAATCCGATGGCCCTGTCTACGGCGCTCAGCGTGGTGTTGTCGGCGTCGTAATAGGTCAGCAGTTCGAGATTGAGCTTTTTCAAGAGTGCCGCGGTTTCTTCGCGCAGCGACTCCCAATCATTCCCCTGTCCCTGCGGCGGATAGGAAACGGAGACCAGGCGAAATGCCGCTTGACCGGAGAATCGTTTTTGAAGTTCGGCAATATGGGGAAGCTCGGCGCGACACGGCGGGCACCAAGTGCCCCAGAAGTTCAGCAGAACAACATGATTCTTAAGATCGGGCATCGAGAGACGGGGTTGATTGCCCGTTAAGGGTTCGAGTTCCAGATAGGGCAAGGGTTCGCCAACACCGCGGTAGCCTTCGGGATGAGGAATAATACGTTGCGGGATCAATGGTACGATAACTTGGGTAAACAGGAGCCATACGCCCGCCATGAGCCCAACAAAAACAACGAGCACAAGGAAGGCCGCCAGATAAGAGACGGGCTTGGGCGGTTGTTTGGGCGGTTGATCCGTAGTACGCGAGTTTGCCATGTATTTTGCCTTCTATGGTCACATCGGGGCGTAACCTGTCGCCAACATTAGAAGTATATGGTAGTTTACGTGGAAAGTTTAGTCCGATATTGTCGGGAAAAATAACACGCTTCGAGAGTAGGTATATGAGCTACGAGGTTGAAATGAAATTTCCGGTGGACGATTTGGCGGTTTTGGAAGCACGTCTGATCAAGTTCGGGGCGACCATCGGGATGCCGCAGACGGAGGTGGATGTTTATTTTGCCCATCCGGGGCGAAATTTTGCCCAAACCGACGAGGCTTTGCGGGTTCGCCACAAGGGGACGGCGAATTCCATTACCTACAAAGGTCCGAAATTGGATGCCACGACAAAAACTCGCCGCGAAATTGATTTGCCGCTGCCGTCGGGCGAAGAATCGGCCCAAAAATGGAGTGAATTGCTGGCTGCCTTGGGCTTTACGGTCGTCGGAGAGGTGCGAAAATCGCGACGCAAGGCGAAAATCGGTTGGCAAGGTCGTTCAGTCGAGGTTTCACTGGATGAAGTGGAGCAGGTTGGGCGTTATGTTGAACTGGAATTGATTGCCGAAGCCGATGGCGTGGACACTGCACGAGAGTGCATTATTGCGCTGGCAGCGGAACTAGGGCTTAAGGGCAGCGAACGGAGGAGCTATTTGGAATTGCTGCTAGGTTGATAGATTTTTCATCAAGATAGCAATTTGTCATATTCTGAATGGGGACCAACCCAAAACCACACGATGCCTTCTGGTTTATCCAGCCCTAGAGCTCGGTGATGTATTCCAACTCGTACTGACCAGAGCTGCTTTGCTGTCCCTACTTTTTTGAGTTGTAACGATGGATGTTGCGGATCGGCCAGAAGCAGTTGGTGGTTTTTGTCTGCTAACGATTGGACTTTTTCAGGCAATTGACGATAGCATCGCCAGAAGCAGGGCAAGGTAAAGTGTTTCATAACGGCTGGATCAAGCCTTGGCGATACTCGGCTTCCGCTTCTGCGATGACCGAATCAAGTCGTCCAGAGACTAGGTCATCTTCGATCTGCCGATCCCAAGCTCGTTGATGGTATTTTTCCAGCCATGTCATCAACTCGGCAAAATCCTTTGCCGGAAGTTGAGCAATAGCGGATTCGATTTCCGCAACGCTCATCGTAGAAAACCCTTTCCAAAATATATTCTTTTATACCAAGTACAATTTTGCACTTCGAGACACTTCTATTATACCCCACATTTTGGTGGATCGCAAGGCACTTTAGACATCGCTTCAGGCAGTTTCATTTTGACATAGCGTACAGGAAGAACTCCCTGACATTCTTGATCTCCATCTCCAATATCAAAAACTGCACTTTTCCTAGATTCCCCAATTTGCAATACTGTTGCAGTCTTGGGATTTTAATTGGGTGGAGTTGATGAATATCAACATCAAGCTCGATATATCTTCGGCGATGTTTCTGCTATTGGTGCTGCCAGTTTATCTGGCAAGTATCGTTTTGGTTTTTTTCGATGGACGAAAACGAGGAAAATCCGGGCTTCTGACCGCAATTTTCGTGGCGTTAGCTTTCTGGCCTATCAGTCTCGTTGCATGGTTGCTCTTTCGGCCTGATCTGTTGAAGCAGGACGTATTGGAGGAGAATCATGAACGAACTGCCCGTATCCCATGCACGTGTGGCAGACAGATTCTTGTCAAAGAGGGGATGGCTGGCACGAAAATCGCGTGTCCGATATGCGAGGCGGAGGTGCTGGTGCCCGAATTGTCACGATTGCGAGTTATCTTGGCTGGAAAAGGATGAAACGCATAATATATGCCCGAACATCGTTTCATGCAGGACGGAGTCACTATGCCCAAATCCAAACCGCCGACGATTTTCTTTTCGGTAGGAGAACCGAGCGGCGATCTGCATGGAGCCAACTTGATTCGGCAGTTGCAACAGCGTTGCCCTGGGTTAAAGGCCGTGGGCTATGGCGGACCGAAGATGGCCGAGGTGGGTTGCGAGTTGCACGAAGACCTGACGGCATTGGCCGTGATGTGGTTTGTCCGCGTCCTTGTGAATTTGCATAAATTTTGGGATCTGGCCAGTCGGGCCGACCGTTATTTTCGCCATCAGAAGCCGGATGCGGTGGTGTTGATCGACTATCCGGGCTTCAATTGGTGGATAGCGCGAAGGGCTAAAGCACACGGAATTCCGGTTTTCTACTATTCGCCCCCGCAGATCTGGGCCTGGGCGCGCTGGCGCGTGAAAAAGATGCGGCGGCTGGTGGATCATGTGCTTTGCGGGTTGCCGTTCGAGGAAGAATGGTTGCGGCGGCATGGTTGCAATGCAACTTTCGTGGGGCATCCGTTTTTTGACGAGGTGCGGCGATATCCCTACGATGAACGTTTTATCGCCGAGCATACCTCGCAGCCGGGGCCGCTGGTGGCGATTCTGCCAGGTTCACGGACGCAGGAAGTAACGAAAAATTTACGTTGGTTTCTGAAGGCAGCCGCGATTGTTCACGAAAAAGTGCCGAATGCGCGGTTTGCGATTGCTTCGTTCAGGCCGCATCAGGCAGAAATTGCGCAGCGGATGATAGAATCGACGGGACTGCCTGTCGAGATATGTCTGGGCAAGACACCGGAATTGATGCGGCTGGCCGATTGTGCGATGTCGGTTTCAGGTTCCGTATCGCTGGAGTTGCTTTATCACACCACGCCGACGGTGATTTTATATTGGATCGAGCCGTTCGCGTATTTCGTGCAGACCCTTTTCCGCAAGGTAAAGTACATTACGCTGGTCAATCTGATGTCGGCGGACGGGCTGGACGACGAAGACATCACGCCGTTCGATCCATCGCAGCCGGACGCGGATCGGGTGCTGTTCCCCGAATACCTGACCCACGAGGACAAATCGGCCCAAGTGGCCGGCCACATCATCGAGTGGCTAACGGATCCGTGCCGACGCGAGGCTCGCGTGGAGGCGTTGTGTAAGCTGAAAGGCGAGGTGGCGCACGGCGGCGCCTCGAACCGAGCGGCGGAGTATATCCTTGATGTGTTGGATCGGCGGCCGCGGCAGGTGCCACGGCCGCATTTCATGGCAAAAGGCAAAAAAGCACCATTCATTCATCCGGAGTCATCCACGTGTTACTTGGCGAACCCCCGCGTACCCCCTACGACCTGAATTTTTCGCTTTTTGGCATTCCGGTCCGCGTTCATCCGCTTTTTTGGCTTGTTACCCTGATTTTGGGTTACAACAATAGCGACCTTGGCTCGATCGTGACCTGGGTGATTGCCGTTTTCTTGGTGATTGTGGTCCACGAATTAGGGCACGCGATGACGATGCGGGCGTATGGGTTTCAGCCGTGGATCACCCTTTATGGCTTGGGCGGCCAGGCATCGTATACGCCTGGTTACGGCTCGTATCAACGGCGAGGATCGGGGCCGTTCGAGCAGATTTTGATCTGCTTGGCGGGGCCGGGGGCCGGTTTTTTGTTGGTCGGGGTTTTGTGTCTTGTTTTGATTTTGGCCGGTTTTGGCCGGGATATCGTACTGTTGAGCATTGGGCAGGTACCGATTTTGCCTCAACTCATTCAGTTCCCTGTAGCGAGGATTGGCTATTTACTGAACGATGTGTTTTTCATCGGTGTCTTTTGGGGATTGTTGAATCTGTTGCCTATCTATCCATTGGACGGCGGGCAAGTGGCTCGGGAAATTTTGTTGAAGGCCAATCCGCAAATGGGCATTCAGCAGTCGCTATGGCTGTCGATATTTGCGGCGGTGGCGATGGCGATTTTTGGATACGTTCAATGGGGTAGTCCATTTATGGCGATGTTTTTCGGGTATCTTGCCTTCGCCAGCTACTCGACGTTGGAGGCTTATCGAGGTCGAGGGCCGTGGTGACTGCTCCGAAATATACATGGTTGTTTTGAGAGAGCCAAAGGATCCGCAACGAGCCGAAAAAAGTTTTGTTTGTAAGAGATGAAGAAAGAAAAAGTAGTTGTAGAGCGCGCTCTTGCATGGTGTTTTTTGTCACGATCAGAACAAGAATGTAAAATTTTCTTATTAATTGCATCGTTGCGAAAAAAAATTTAATGATTTCTCATTGAATTTTTCGATAAGCCCTTGCAATGATTTTCAAGATCGCTACAACATAGCGTAGGTGGGCATGATGCCGGACGTTCGATGGTCGGATGAGTCGGCCGAGGCCCGCAAAAAATCTTGACGGAGGATTTACTGTGGCCAAAAAGAAAGCAGCCAAGAAGGCTCCCGCAGCCAAGAAGGTCGCGAAGAAGGCAGCTAAGAAAGTTGCAAAGAAAGTCGCGAAGAAGGCCGCTAAGAAGACCACCAAGTGCTGCTGCGGTAAGTAACACTTAACGCGCGCCTGGTCTGATTTGCGAGCTGTTCGCATTTGAATTCGACGAGAAAGGGCCGTTGGAACACAAGTTCCCGCGGCCCTAAGTGCTTTTACAGGAATGATTTATGGCACGGGCAGTGTGAGACAATGCTAGGGCGTGTGAAACGCGATGGAATCCATTGTTGGCGGTGCGTTTCCTGCACTCTGCAAGAAATGCAAGATGGATCAAGATCCTTCGCCGTGCGCGTGATCACGGTCCCTATCTTTTCAAATTTC
>CAZNMP010000015.1:0-15090 GCA_964573875.1 uncultured Planctomycetaceae bacterium
GTGGCCTATCTTCGTGAAAAAGATCCCAAACATTTGGCCTACATCAATCTATTTCCCACCTATGCCAGCAACGAACAACTTGGCACGAAGGGCGATGTTGAACCGGCGTACCGCGAACACTTGCGGCAGTATCTCGACACGGTCAAGCCGGCATTGCTGAGCTACGACAATTATCGTTTCGCAGTGGCGGGCGATCTTGAGCAGTATTTCCTCAATCTGGCCATCGTCCGACAAACCGCTCTGCAATCCGGCCTGCCATTCTTGAATATCGTGCAATCGTCGTCGTGGGATCCTTCGATGCGCGTGCCCAACGGCGATGAAATGCGGTATTTGGTCTATACCACCTTGGCCTATGGTGCCCAGGGCATTTCCTATTACGTCTATTGTTGTCCTAACCACAAGGGCGGCATTGCTCTGGAGGACGGTACGCCGACGCCGATCTACCACGCCCTGAAAACGCTTAATCCCGAGTTCGTGGCGATTGCCACCCAGCTTCAACCGCTCCGCTCGCTGGCCGTTTATCATGCGGGCATGTTGCCGCAAGGCACCGTGGCGTTGCCGGCCGATGCTCCTTTCCGCGTAGATCCACCCGTGGCAGCGATTCCCTACGAGAATCTGAAACCAGTGCAGGGGGTCTTGCTTGGCTATTTCGGTTCGGCCGACCAAGCCGCCAAGCCTACCCATGCCGTGGTTGTGAATCTCGATTACAAAGCCCCGCGCACCGTCACGCTCGTCGGGCCGGGGAATTTGGAAGTTTTCGATGCCACGGCCAAGACTTGGTCGCCGGCCGGCGCTGCTCGCACGCAATTGCAGCTCCCGCCCGGCGGCGGCAAACTGGTCCGTATCGAAGCCGCCAAGGCGAAATAGCATCGGTATAGTGCAAGCCCCAAAAATTGCCTTCGGCTCGTTCTCCCTTGCATAATCCGTACTATCTGGTATGCTATAAGGAGGATGGAAGGTATGGCTTTTAAGGGGATTGTGTTATGCCGACGTTCGCGCCCCAGATGCGGGCGAAATTGGCCAAAAGCGCGTTTGAATTGTTTGCTCGTCAAGGCATTAAGAATGTAAATCTCGACGAGGTGGCTGCCCATGCAGGCGTCACCAAGGGAAGCCTTTATTGGCATTACAAGTCGAAAAAAGAAGTCATCCTAGCCGCATGCGCTTATTATTATCGCCGATGGCAACGCCAGGCGCACGCACAAATTGCACTCGACAACGATCCCCTGAAGCAATTGAAACGTGTTTTGCGATTTTCCGTGCAAAGCTGCCTTTTCGATCGGACAAATCGCGTTTTCACCAGCGAAATCCTGGCCCTTTCCTTGCAGGATAGCGATATCCTTGCCAGTTGGGCTCAGTTTTACGATACCGTCCGAGAGCTATTCATCGGATTGGTTCAGGCCGCCGTTGCCCGGGGCCAGCTCAAAATGGACGATGCGCGCACGGCGGTCGATTGGATGTTGGCTACCATCAAAGGCATCATGCAACGGGGTTCGTTCGAGCCGCAAATATGCACCCCGAGCCAAAGAGAAGTATTGGTTCGCGGTTTAGTACGGATCGTTTCCAGGGCATCTCAGTCTCGCGGAGTCTAGTAGCCTTGCCCCCCCGGTTATGTTGGAGCGACAATTGGGTTCGCTTCTGCGCCGATATGTCCGTAAGCAAGATTTTCAAAAAATCGAGCAGCGCTATTGACAATTATGCCATACCGAGTAGTATGGTATGTATTGCGACGACCTGATGGATTCCCTCCCCGGGAGATCTGCAAGCGATGAGACCTCCTGCAATCCATGGACACATTCCGCTTTCAACAGCATTTCTTTGTTGCACGAACTTCTAAAAGGAGCCGAACATGGCGAACCCCTGCAACACGCGGCGTGAATTTCTGAAGACCGCTTCGGCGGCCGTGGCCACCACGACTACCGGCGCAATTGCGTGGCAATCGGCCACCGGCAATGTTTTTGCGGAGGATGGCGCCCAGAAACCGGCCGCGGTAAACGCCCCGGTCGCTCCGGCCAATGCATTGCCGATGGGGCAGATCGGCAAGCTGAAGGTAAGCCGGATGTTGTTGGGTGGGAATCTGCTCACCCACTTTACGCACAGTCGCGACCTGCAATACGTCTATAAACTGGCCGCCCATTACAATACCGACGAAAAAATCATGCAAACCATGGCGTTGGCGGAGCAGCATGGCATAAATACGCTGACCATCCACAATCCGCCGCACGTAATGGAAGTACTGAAGAAATATCGCAAGCAGGGCGGCAAAATTCAGTGGATCATCTGCCCCACCGCATCCGTGGTCGACGACATGGAAGCCTACACGGCCCAGGTAAAGGAGCTTGTTGACGCCGGCTGCGATGCGATCTATCTCTGGGGTTGCTCTGCTGATACGCTGACGTCGCAGCGCCGGATCGATCTGATCGTCAAGGCGGTTGAAGTGGCCAAAAAGCTTGGCGTGCCGTCGGGCGTGGGTGGTCACGATTTGCGGGTGATTGCCGAGTGTGAGAAAAACAAGGTGCCTGCCGATTTCTACATCAAGACGTTTCATCATCACGAATACCCAACCGCGCCGAAGCCGGAGCAGGTCAAAAATCCAACCTCCGAAGTGCCCGGCTATTGGTGCAAGAATCCGCAAGAAACGATCGACCTGATGAAAACGGTCGAGAAGCCGTGGATCGCTTTCAAAATTATGGCTGCCGGCGCGATTCCGCCGAAAGACGCCTTCCGATATGCCTTCAATAATGGCGCTGACCATATTCTGGTGGGCATGTTCGATTTCGAGATTGCCGACGACGTCGAGATTGCCAAGGCAGCCGTGGCCGGCGCCGCCGCACGCGCCCGGCCGTGGCGAAGCTAAATAAGACTGTGTAATAGTGGCCCGGAGAACTGACCCATGATTACTCGGTTTATTTGCGGGGTATTTGCAGCATGGCTGATGCTTCTCAATATGGCGGTGGCGGCAGAGCAGAAAGCATATCCTTTCTTTCCTTTCTGCATCGACTGGCACGATGCGAAAAAACGGTCGTTTGAGCAGCAAGCCGAGATGCTCAAGTCGCTAGGCTATGATGGTGTTGGCCATATTTGGCTCGATCATGTGGCCGAGCGGCTAAAAACGCTCGATGCGGTCGGTCTGAAGTTGTATCAGATTACGATGGTCGTGGACGTTGCGCCGGATAAACAGGCGTATGATCCGCGGTTTAAGGACGTTTTGGCATTGGTCAAGGGGCGCAACGTGCAGTTTGCACTTCTGGTCAATGGCGCGAAACCCTCGGACACCACGGTTGATCCTCATGCGGTGAAAATCCTGTGTGAGATGTCGGATTTGGCACGGAACTCCGATGCTCAGTTGCTTCTCTACCCGCATCAGAGTTCCTGGATCGAACGCATTGAAGATGCGATCCGCGTTGCGGACAAGGTCGATCGTCCGAATGTTGGCGTGATGTTTAATCTGTGTCATTGGTTGCGCGTGGACAAACAACGAGACTACAAACCGCTGTTGAAGAAGGCGATGCCGCGACTTTGGGCCATCTCGATCAATGGCGCCGATCCGTATGATGAGACGCCGGGCTGGGGGCATTACATTCAGCCGCTCGATTGCGGATCGTTCGACGTCGGCGGCCTGCTTAAGACGCTTAAGGAACTGGGCTACAGGGGGCCGGTTGGGCTTCAATGCTACGGCATCAGCGGCGATGCTCGCGAACATCTCATGCGTTCAATGGCAGCATGGCATAAATTGTCGGTGAATCTAAAGGACTAAAAAGTAACTGCTTCTACATTTGCTTCTGCCTTGCATGGAATGACCGTTGGGGATTTGAAAATCCTGAATACTTCTGTTTACGAGGACCACACGAGGAGTCTCTACGATGCCTTCGATAAAGAATCAAAATGAATTTCAACCCTCGCGTCGTGACTTTCTGAAAACATCGGCTATCGCCGCCGGTGTTGCAGGTTTGAACACTTTGCCGTTGGTTCGCAGTGCCCATGCGGCGGGCAGCGACACGATCAAGATCGGCATGATCGGCTGCGGGGGCCGTTGCCCCGGGGCGGCCATCAATGCCATGAACGTCGATCCGGGCGTCCGATTGACGGCCATGACCGACATCTTCGCCGATCGCGTGCAGAGTCGTCGTGAGATGCTCCGAAAAGAAAAACCGGACCAGGTGCAAGTGGATGATGCCCACTGTTTTTCAGGCCTGGATGGATACAAGCAGGTGATCGAGAGCGTTGACGTGGTCTTGATCGCCTGTGCGGCGAAGTTTCATGCAGGCTATGCCAAAGCGGCGTTGCAAGCCGGCCGGCACGTCTTCGTTGAAAAACCGCACGCCATCGACCCCGTAACGGTGCATGAATTGGCCGCCGCATGTCAATTGGCTAAGGAAAAGCGGCTCAGCATCGTTTCCGGTCTGCAAAGCCGTTTTAATCCTCCTTATCAGGAAGCCATGAAACGAATCCACGACGGGGCCATCGGCGACATCGTGACGATTCAGGAAACGTGGCTGCGCCCGCCTTATGGGCTTTACCATCGACAGCCCAAGCAAACGGAAATGGAATACCAGTTTAGCAATCAATATCATTTCTCATGGTTGTCGGGCGATGATGTTACCCAAACCCTGACGCATAATCTAGACCGCGCCACTTGGGCCATGAAAGAGCAAACGCCGGTCAGGGCCTATGGACTCGCCGGACGTTCCGCCTCGTTCGGCGAAGTTTATGGCAATGTTTTCGATCATCATACCGTCGTCTATGAATATGCCAATGGCGTTAAGATGTATGCGATGTGCCGCACGCAAAACGGCTGCTACGAAGAAAATTCCAGTATGTATTACGGCACTAAAGGACGTTATCTGAACGGTAGCATCGTCGGTGAAAAGAATTGGCATTATACCGGTGCCAACGCAAATCCTTATGATCTTGAACATAAAGCATTGTTTACTGCCATTCGGTCGGGCAATCCGATCAACTGCGGTTCCTACATGGTACCCAGCACGCAGGTGGCCGTGATGGGCCAGTTGGCCTGTTATTCCGGCAAGGAACTGACCTGGGATCAGGTTTCCAAATCGGAATTCGCCTTCGCACCGAAGCCCGGGGATGTTCGACTTGACATGGACGCTCCGGTCAAACCGGACGAAAAAGGCAATTACCCCGTGCCGATGCCGGGCATTACGGAGTTCAAAATTTAGCGAAGACGTCGCATCCGAATCGTCTCACAACGACCTTTATCTTGGTTCCCAAGCTCCAGCTTCGGAACTTACCCTGGTACTCAAGTTATTCTAGTTCCCAAGCTCCGGCTTGGGAACATTAGGAACATACTCTACGCGGCGTTCCGAAGCTGGAGCTTCGGAACGAGATAAACTATTTTGCAAGGCAATTACAAAAAAACTCATCCCTTTCTTAATTCTGGAGAATGAAAAATGATCAGCTTGGGCATGCACACCGACAATTGGCGGCCGCTAAGCGGAAATTTCAAGCAGGCGATTGATTCGGCCGTTCAAAATGGCCTGACGCACATCGAGTTCGGCGTTATTCACGGGCAGTATTGGGTCAATGCCCTCGGCTATGAACCGGCTGTCTCGCTGCAATCGAATCCCCGGGCGTTGCGGCGTTTTTTGGATCAAAAAGGGCTGCATGTCTCGCAGATCGATGCTGCGTATCCTTTGATGGGCCCCGAGGGCTCGACGTTTGGCGTGCAATACATCCAACAAGCGATTCGCTTTGCCGCCGAGATTGGCTGCCCGCATGTCGATACGACCGACGGCGCTTTCAAAACCGAAGGCTACACCGACGAGGAAGTCTTCCGAATCACTTGTGAAAACTACAAGCAATGTCTTTCCTGGGCGGAAGATTACAATGTGATCCTCAATATCGAAACCCACGGCCCTTATACGACGAACGGTGACTTTTTAGAGCGATTGTTTGCCTATTTTAACTCACCATGCCTTGGTTTCAACTTTGATACCGGCAACACCTTCATCTCGGGCAAGGATCCGTTGGAATATCTTAAGCGATTTCGCAAGTATCTTACACATGCCCACATCAAAGACGTCAGTGCGGGTTTGGCGGCCGCTGCTTTGGGCGAAGAAACGGGCATCGCATGTAGTGAAGTGCCGATCGGCGGTGGCGTGAACGCGGAAAATATTAAAAATTGCATCGCCTACCTCCGCGAAACCCAATGGAACGGCGTTCTTTCGATCGAATGTTATGGCGCCGACGAAAACATCCGGAAAAGCGTCGAATTTCTACGCGACACCTTAAAATAAAGGCTTTGGATACCAAAGATTAAATTGGAATTCGCTCGATATCTCGTTCCGAAGCTCCATACCAATTTATCTCGTTCCGAAGTCCTGTACCTGTTTATCTCGTTCCGAAGCTCCGGCTTCGGAACGCCCCATAGAGTTCATTTTTTAGAAGCTCAAAGGACATTGCCATGCGTATCCTCACTACTTGCGCGGTCTTCTTATCCACATGCCTGCTTGCTCATGCGGCAGAGCCCCAAAAAGCGGATCGCATTCGGGCATTGATTGTTACCGGCGTGGATTATGAAGGTCATCCCTGGCGAGAAACCGCGCCGGCCGTGCGCAAAATTCTAGAGCAAGACAAGCGATTCGAGGTTCGCATCGTCGAGGATCCTGATTTTTTGGCTTCATCGGCCCTCGATAACTACGATGTGCTGCTCTTGCACTTCAAAAACTATGCTTCCTTGGCACATGAGCAGGCTGCACGTGAGAATTTAGTGAAACTTGTTAAACAAGGAAAAGGTTTAGTGCTGCTGCATTTTGCCTGCGGAGCTTTTGAGGATTGGTCGGAGTTTGCCAATCTTGCCGGCAAGGTTTGGGATCGGAAGACATCGCACGATCCTCGTGGACCATTTATGGTAAAAATTGTGCAGCCGCAACATGCAATCATGCGGGGAATACGGGATTTTCAGGCCGATGACGAGCTTTACACTTGCTTAATCGGCGATCGGCCGGTGGAAGTATTGGCCGTTGCGCACTCGAAAGTAACGGACAAAGATCATCCGATGGACTTTGTCTTCGAGTATGGCAAGGGCCGCGTATTCCATACGCCGTTGGGCCACGATGTTCGCGCGTTCGAGATGCCCGGCGTGGCGGAATTAATGCGACGTGGAACCGCTTGGACGGCCAGTCGCGACCCTTGATGGGATCTCAGAAGCGATTTTTTGGCAGAATTTTTTCATTTTAGAAAAAATTTTTCCGGCCTCGAAATTTCTCCGCAAGTCTTTCTTTCGATTGCCTGTTGGCATCCGTTGATGCAGTGATATCGATCGTATTTGCACGAAGCCGGAGCGGCTGTTGTCATCTCGAAATTGCATCTCGAACAACGAAGAAATTGCGTTTCAAAAAAACGATGAACGCACAAGAAGAACGGCATGCTGTTCTTGATATTTTCTTTCTTCCGTACGATGCAATTAGATTGCAAAAACGTGGCAAACAGGCGGATCAAAAGTTTCGCTATGATGGAAAATCAACGAGAATGCAGGGGAAATCGAGGTCGATCTCATCACAAGCGACCGCTTTTGCAAACTCTTGTCTGGCAATGAGTTGCGTTTACGCGTCCAAAGCTCGCTTCGCGCCGCCGATAAAAAATAACAATCCCAACGGCATCTCGATCAACGGTGTTGCAGCGACAATCGCATTTTGTTTTTGATGCGGTGCATCGCGGAAAAAAACACGGCATCGATCCGTGTTGCGATATGAAAAAACCATGCAGCATATTCATGCGTTGCAAGTCTTCTTGCGGCATCTTTTCTTGTGTTGAATCTCTGCTTGCAACGGGATGCAATGCGAAGGTGAATCGTGCTTGATCGAGAGCGGTGGATGCAGATGATCAAAGTGCTTTCACAAGCCTCGAAGGACGTCAAAGAGGCTCGCATCAAGGAAAATTTTTGCCTCTTCGCAAAAAATTGTACTTGCAAAGAATTTAGAAATCATTAGTATCAGATTCTGTTGAGTGTTCCTTGTGTTCAAGGAAATCAACTTTTACAAGGATGGAAACGAACGACGACTTGTTTCGATGCACGGTGCATCGGTGACATGATGTCGAGAAGTTCGTTGTCTTGTTTCAGTGGTGGGTTGTTTGACGCGCATCGGCCCCAGCCTGTATGGCGGCCAAACAATCGCCTAAACGTCTGTTAGGAGGACGCACGGTGGCCAAGAAGAAAGCGGCTAAGAAAGTCGCCAAGAAGGCGGTCAAGAAGGTAGCCAAGAAAAAGGTAGCCAAGAAGGCTGCTAAGAAGAAGGCTGCTAAGAAGTAGTTCATCGGGCGGCTTGCCGCCTGAAGGATCCACTACTTCGGATCTTTTGACCTGTCACGACGAGAAAGGAGCGCCCGGCACGGCTGACCGGGCGTTTCTATTTTCTTGGCCTCTTTCAAGACGCTGTGGCAAAAAACAGCCGAAACCAAGGGCTGTAGAATGATATCGAGCCCAGGAGATGTGCCTTTTGGTGAGCAAGGGGAGCCCAAGCCCGCCAAGGGTCAATCGGCGGCATAGGGCGGCGTTTCGCCGCTTAGCTGGCTTAATGCGTTGCGGGCAGCGCGCTGTTCGGCTTCTTTTTTATTGCGTCCCCAGGCCGGTTGATAGCGATTACCCCCCACCTGGGCCGCCACTTGAAAGCATTTGCTGTGGTCGGGCCCTTTTTCGTCGAGCAGTTGGTAGGTCGGGGTCGAGCCATGTTCGCGCTGGGCCAATTGTTGGAGCAGCGACTTGTAGTTATTGCCCGTTTCACCCTCGGCTGCCAGATCGATTTCCGGCCCAATGCAATCGGAGATGAATTTGCGCGCGGCTGCATCGCCGCCGTCGAGATAAATGGCTGCCACCAACGATTCAAAGACGTCGGCCAGTAACGAGGAAGGAACGCTGGGATGGGTCGTCATTCCTTTGCCCAAGATGAGAAATTCCTGCATTCCAAGGGCCGTACTCAGCTTCGCGCACGTCTGCCGGCTGACAACGATGGATTTCAGCCGCGTCAAATCGCCTTCCATGAACTCGGGATATTGGTGGAACAACATCTCGCATACAACCGCGCCCAATATCGCGTCGCCAAGAAATTCGAGGCGTTCGTTCGATCCCAGGCGATGTTCAGCGCCCGAGGCATGCGTCAAAGAAGCCAATAGCAGATTTCTATCCTTGAACTCATAGCCGATCCGCTGTTGGAGGATCTCTAAAAGAGATTCGTCCGGCACTTCGGGGGCGTTTGAGTGATCCGTCGACATGATGCGATCATCCATTCTCAGCGTGGTAAAACAATAGAATCCCTCATCCTGTAACAGTAGCGAAACCAGGGGGGGTTGTCAATCCGCCCCGATGGATGACGTGCCGAGCTTTTGTGCAAGGCGATCGAGTGTCGCGTCGTGTTTTTCACCCACCGAAATGATCGTAAATCGCCGGGATTCCGGACCGATGACGTCGATGTGGATCTCCAAACGCTCTTTCGGCATGCAATGTTCCACGCGATCCGCCCATTCGACCAACACCAAGCCGTCGCTCTCGAATAATTCCTCGGGCCCCAGTTCAAGAAACTCATCCTCATCGCGAAGACGATAAGCATCGATATGATAGATCGACCGGCGGCCGTGATATTCCTGAAGTAGAACGAACGTAGGGCTTAGAACATCGCGACGGTCCACGCCTGCGCCCTCGGCAATCGCCTGCACAAGGCGGGTTTTTCCCGCGCCCAGAGTGCCGCAAAGCGATACGGCGGTTCCCTCGGGCAAAACGTCAGCCAAAGCCGCGCCCAGGGATGCCGTGTCCTCTTCGCTATAAGAATCAAAAGCTATCTGCATGCTTCCCATTGTAATGGGGGCAGACGGCAACGACTAGTGCTGCCAGCCTCGCGGCGTCAGAGGGCGGCGGCTCCCGCGCGAGTCGTGGATCCATAGGCCCGGCTCGTCGGTGAAACAGCCGATGTCGGTGATTTGCACATCGAGCGGCTGAGTCTCGACGATTCGCTTGGCTTCCTCGGGCGGCACGGCCAAAATCAACTCGAAATCCTCGCCGTCGCCCAAGGCGTGGTCCAATGGCGTCGAGCCGTCGTTCAAACGGCAAGCCAATCGGCGCGCATCGCCGTCAATCGGCACTGCCTCACTCTCGATAACGGCTCCGCAATTGCTTTCTTCCAGGATGTGCGACAGATCCAGCGACAGTCCGTCGCTCGAATCGATGCCGGCGTGTAATTCGTAATTCGCGTGCAAAGTAATCGCTTCGCGGACGCGAGGGTCGAAATCGAGATGCCGCCGGAGAATACTGCCACCGAAAAAGCCGGTTACCAAAATACGGTCGCCGGGCTTAGCGCCGTTGCGACACAACGGACCTCGGCCGGTCACTTTGCCGATCAGTGTGATGCTGATCACCAGCGGACCTTCCCAGGTATTGGTGTCGCCTCCGGCAATAATCAAATTATATTGTTCGGCCAATGGCATGATGCCTTCGTAGAGAGCCTTGGCCAATTCCGAGCATCGCTCGCAAGGCAATGCCACGGCGATAACGCCGGCCAGCGGTTGGGCAGCCATCGCGGCCAAATCGCTTAAATTTGCCGCCAAGGCTTTGCGGCCTACAACGCGAGGGTCCACTTGGGCCAGTTCGAAATCCACGTGATCCATCAGCATATCGACCGTGACAACGCACTCCTCGGCGCCCGCCATGCGCAGCACGGCGGCGTCGTCGCCCACTCCAATTTTTAGAAGGGGATGCGAAGGTAATCGTTCGCGGATCCAGGAAATAAATTCGTGTTCCATGGCTGCAAGTTCAATGTACGGTACTGTTGCCGTCTTATTCGATGGATGCTGGTTTTACGGTTCGAGCGGAGTGTTTGTACGTCCGCTCCATCAATGGTAGTCCGTGGATTATACGGAACCCATTAGAATACCGCGCAGAGTAGGAAAAATCTACCGTCGGGCTTTCAAAATCAGGAGATTGGCAAATACGTCGAAATGAGAAAATGTCATCCTGAGCGAAGCGAAGGATCTCGTTGGCGTATTGAAACTTGTATAGACTCACAGAGATTCTTCGCTACGCTCAGAATGACTGTTTATGGCGACTTTGAAGTTCTTCTGGCTCAATCTCATTGGGGGGCGGCTTGACCGTGTGCCGTCGATCATGCAAGATTGCTTCTGCACGTAATTTTCTCGGAGATTTCGCATGAAGGTCTATAATGTCGGCATTCTTGGCTTCGGCTTCATCGGAAAGGTTCATGCCTACGGCTATTTGAATCTGCCCTTGTTCTACGACCCCGTACCATTGAAAGCCCGGATTACGCATATCGCTACAGGCCATCCCTCAACGGCCGAAGCAGCCAAAACAACCGTCGGCGCCATTGCGGCAACGACCGACTACCGTGATATTACGGAAAATCCCGATATCGACATCGTTCATATCTGCACGCCCAACCATTTGCACAAAGCGGCATTGCTTTCCGCCATCAAACACCAAAAACACATCTATTGCGACAAGCCGTTGACCGCTTCCGAATCGGAAGCCGATGAAGTGCAAGCGGCCTTGGCCGGCTACGGCGGCATCACACAAATGACCTTCCAATATCGCTTCTATCCCTCAACCATGCGAGCCAAGCAACTGATCGAAGCCGGGGCGCTGGGACAAATCCTGGGATTTCGCGTCTGCTATCTGCACGGCGGCAGCGCAAACCCCGACGCACCGTTGAAGTGGAAGCTTTCGGCCGCGGCCGGCGGCGGCGTAATCGCCGACCTGGCCTCCCATGCCTTGGATCTGATCGACTGGCTGATTGGTCCGTGCCGATCGGTCATGGCCGCCACGCAAATTGCCTATCCCGAACGTCCCTCTCCGGGCACGGAAAAGAAAATGCCCGTCGATGCCGAAGACTCCGTTTTAGCGATCTTGCACATGGCCTCCGGCGCTTACGGTACCCTGGAGGCCACCAAAATCGCCACCGGCAGTGAAGATGAGCTTCGTCTTGAAATCCATGGTTCGCGTGGCGCACTACGTTTCAACGGCATGGATCCCCATCATCTGGAATTTCACGACGCTACGGTATCCGACCAGCCGCTCGGCGGCCTGCACGGCTGGAATCGGATCGATGCCGGCCAGCGGTATTCCGCGCCGGCTTCAGGGTTTCCAAGCGCCAAAGCACCCACCGGCTGGTTGCGCAGCCATGCCGCTTGTCTGGCCAATTTTTTACAGGCCGTTGCCGAAGGCCGCCCCGCCGAACCCGGCTTGAATCAAGGCATTCGCGTGCAACGACTCATGGAATGCCTACGACGTTCGGCCAAAGAAAACCACTGGCTGAATGTTGAGACCGAAAACTAATCGAATCACGAGTAATGCCCCACCCCTGTTGAACCAATTGCTTTATACGCATGAGTAGCATCCCTTCAGCCTCGTTTTCTCCGCTCGGGCCAGGCGAGCTTCATCTGTGGCGAGTAGACCTTGATGCCCAAACCACCTCGTTGGAGGTTTTGGCCGCGTGTCTTTCGGCGGAAGAACGACGCCGGGCGGAACGATTCGCCAGAGAGGCGGACCAACGACGATTCATCGTTAGCCATGCCGCACAGCGAATGATTCTGGGCCGATACCTTGGCATAAGCCCCACGGATGTTGCGTTCACGTGTCGCTTGGGCGGCAAGCCGGAATTGGCGACTGCAACCGGCAAGCTCCCCTTGCGATTCAATCTGTCGCATTCCGGCGAAATGGCGTTAGTCGCCCTCACGCTCGACCAGGAAGTCGGCGTTGACATCGAGCATGTCCGCCCCATCGACGCCTCGGGCATTATCGAACGTTTTTTCGCACGGGGCGAATGCGATGCTTGGCGAGCCTTGCCCCCATGGGAACAGACTGCCGCTTTTTTTCGATGCTGGACGCGCAAAGAAGCCTATCTCAAGGCCCGGGGCGTCGGCCTTTCTTCAGGGCTCGACCGGTTCGAGGTCTCTTTTTCGCCCAACGAAGCCGCACAATTGCTTCGCGCTGATCCGGCGGATGCCGCCACGGATTGGCGGATCTATGACGTTTCGCCGAACGAAGAGTACTTGGCCGCGTGCGTCGTCGATGGCGCCGTCGAACATATTGCAGTCCACGATTGGCCGCAAACGTCGGCCTGATCTTGCAAACCGATCAAGCGGCGAGCCGTTTCTCGGCATGAACAAACGTTTCGGCGATATCTTCCTCGGATGCCGTGTCTTGGAATGTCGGTGCAATCAGCGATCGCATCGCCGAACGCAACTGAGGCCAAACAGCTTCGGGATGAGCCCAATGAAGCATTTTATCTCGCGCGGCCGAAGCGAGAGTTTCATAGGCAGCCGAATCATTCTTGGCAATGTCATAACTCCGGCGAATCTGTTCGACCAACGAAGGCCAAACCAAGCGATGCCATGACGACCGCCACCGATGACTGGTATCTTGCGGCCAGGAACACGGCTCGGGATGCGATTCAACGACAAATCCGATGTCCGTATCGAAGTAGTCGCCGATGGCCGTATGCGAAGGCGAAATACCGGGCCGCCCCGCTGCAAGATAATCCATCAACGGCAAACAATTCCCTTCGGCGCGCGTCGTCGTCAAATAATACGCGCTAGCCTGCGTAAGCCGCATCATATCGGCATCGCTCAAGAAGTCGGGAATCAGCACAAGGCGGCACTGATGCGAAAAACCCAACCGACGATAGAAACCTAACACACGGTTGAGCGCGCCCGGATTGCTAGTGATCAACTTCAATACAAGCGTGGCGTCTTCACAATCGCGCAGCGCATAGAGGAATGCCGTTATCATGTCTTCCCAATTCTTACGGCCATCCGCGGGATTGAAGATGCTGGTATACACGACGCCGTCAAGATTGAGCCCCTGCGACCGTTCACAATGCGTGAATTCTTCACCCCATGCCTGAGCGCCCGCTCGAAGGGATGCCAAGACAACAGGAAGAATACCGCGAGGAACAAGAGGTTTAACGTAGTTGCGATAGAATTTAAGAGTGCTTGTGCGAATCTTTTCCCTCAGCCCGCTTCTTTGCCTGATCGGCTGGATCGTAGTTTGACTTCCCGTATCTCTATCCGCAAAAACATAGGGAGAACAATCCAGACAAACGCGATGATCGCTTTTCCATCGCGGCAAGGCAAAGTTTTTTTCGGCAATCGGCACGGGCACAATGCGAATCGGCGTTTTTACTCCCGCCGATTCCAACGCCTTTGCCGTGAAGGGCCCGCCCACTAACACCATCGAGCAACGATTGGCTGTTTCAACCCAATTGTTCTGTACATTTCCGTCAAATGCTTCGTTGGGAATGTCGGGGAATTCCCAGGCCGGCACTACGACATTACGCGCATGAGGCGCCAAATAGGCATCGTGAAAGGGCCGAAAAACAATATGCACGGGATCCCGATCCTCTTGGAGCTCCTTTTGAACAATGCCGTCCAGGTTATCATGGGATCCTTCAACTTCAGTATACTTTCCAAGCCGCTCAAACAACGGGGCGAACAACTTCGCCACAAAATCATACGAATAGCCGGGCGTGCCTAAGCGTTGGCCCTTCGTAGCACCGCTGTTGTACGACGACATCAAAAAAGACGGTTCGCGCAACGGTCCAGTCTGCTCTGCGGCGGCTCGGTATAGACGCAAAGGTGAGGTATTCATGGTTTCAGCTCCCCGGTCCAATCCAGCGGCACGCCACCGCTAGAGGACACTAATAAAGACCAAGTTGGCAATCTGGGTTATCAGGGAAAAGTAAAACAGCCTTTTGGGGTGACAAGATGACACCCATTATTTGAAAAGTCGCGTATTGTATCGGCACACAAGAGGCGAATCTGAAGTGTTTCACGTTAAAAGCCGTGATCCCCACGAACCTCTTGTCCAACTTTGGCATTGACCTTAAACAGCCTCTATCACTACACTTCCGCCGTTTTTCACAGCACACCACGGGGGGGACACCTCAAGGTGGACCGAATTCTTTTTTTGCATTTGCCATTCGGGTTGTTCATGTCGAACCAGGATATGCTCCTCGACATTTCCAGCCTGAACTTACGCCGATCATTAAAACGACGAACTAGACCAAGAGTTTTCCAGACATGCTCTTCTGCTCAGAAAAGTTCTTAATCTTCTTCATCGCCGTATTTAGC
>CAZNMP010000016.1:0-15036 GCA_964573875.1 uncultured Planctomycetaceae bacterium
GCTAAGCCCGAGCCGCTTGGTTTGCGACGGCAACGATTCTTAAAAGCGTTTTTGCAGGAACATCTGAAGACGCCTTATGTCGTCATTCCCGGCGACGATTGGCCCGAGGATTTCGACAAGGTATTCGGTCCCAAGCAATACAGTTTCGATTACGGCGGCCTGCATTTTCTTTTATTGGCGCCGGACCGGATCCATCACGGCAACCGATACGAAGGCCTGTCGGTTTTCGACAAACCGACGCTGGATTGGATCGGACGAGATTTGGAGCGAAGCCGCGATAAGCCGACGGTGGCAGTGATTCACGAGCCGATCTATCCACCGACGTTCCTCGACGCTCCCATCCTGCGCGAATTGATCGATCGCCGCCCCAATGTGTTTGCTGCTTTGCAGGGGCATCTTCATGTCGATATGGAACATCACAAGAAGGGCAAAGCGTATCTCGTCGCCCCTTCTTTGGGAAAGTCGTCGCCGCAAGCATTCAAGCTGGTCAGCGTTTATCCGGCGGGCTTGATCGTGCGGACCGTCGTCTACGAGAAGACGGGCAACCGATTCAAGACGTTGGACCGCCTCCAAAAAATCGAGGTTGCCAAACCGCTGCAAGAAAAGCTGACTGCGCCGCCCGGCACTGGTTTTACGATGTCTGGCTACGACGCCGTTCCGGCCCATCCTTTGATCGATGATCCAACATTGGCGACTCGGACCGGCGAGCTTATTAAGAACGCCGCCGGGTGCCTGCTGCTATCCAAATAGCATCACGGCTGCTGTTGCGGCATGGCCGCCGCTTTTTTCATCGTGCGGACGTCGAGCGGTTGTTGACGCACGCCCGAGGGGTCGAACGTATCATGTTCGGCCAGGTATTGCTGAAGTCGGGCAACTTTTTCCGCCGGCGCGGGTTCGCCTACCATGTTCGCGCCCGGAGCATAACCCCAGAGGATTTGCGTGCCGCTGCGCGTGTACAGAGCAAAGACGGGCTCCATGGTTCGACGACCGAGATTGCTCTCGGCATTACCGGCGGCCGGGTCCGCCTCGAGCGGCACGATGCGGTATAGTTTCAGGGCGTCCCAAACGGGGCCCAAGGCTGCAGCAATTTCCGCCCCGCCCATGACCCGAGAGTCGCCCCAACGTGCGCCGGCCGGCCCCATCGGTTTGCGCCCAATGCCGCTTAATCGCGGAAACCGTGCGGCCTCGACCGGTGAGAAATCCTCGCTCGGCAGCACCACGCCTTCGACATCCACCGCATACACGCCGTCGGTTACTTCGACCATGCACACCGGCCGGCGATAGACCAACGGCACTTTCACTAACGCCGGATACTCTTTCGTAACAGCGCCTACTTTGGCTACCCAGGGATGCGCGGCAAACGCCTTTGCGATTCGCTCGGTCAAGTCGTCGTCCATCAAGGATAGCGTTCCGTCGAGCGCGGGATCGCGCAGTACTTCGGCCCGCACGTCGCTATGGATCCAGCCGGGCAGCCGTGTGATTTCAATCTGCTCGGGGCCAACGCGGTACTCGGCCGAGTTGAGAATTTTGGGGCCAAGCTTCCGCCATGCTAAATACGTTCCGCTGCCCAACAGCCCAACCGCCAACGCCAAAAACAGCACGGGCCGCCCGCCGCCTAATAGCCAGGCGTATAAATTCCGCAAGGATGCGGAAGCGGACGATGCGGAATTTTTGTTCTTGGCCGAACTCATCATAAGAGAAAAGGAAATGTCGAATGCCGAAATTCTAATGCCGAATGAATGTCGAATAACAAGTTGCTACAAGGTCAATCGCTATCTTGTTGCTATTCTGTCATTTAAGTTTTCTTCATGGATTCAGCATCCGAATAATTACCAGATTTCCAATTCCAACTCCAATTCGATTCCCATTCGGTCGCGCACTTGGCTGCGAACAAGGTCGATCAGCCGCAGCACGTCTTGAGCGGTGCAATCGGCCTCGGCGATGATGAAGTTGGCATGAAGATCGCTTACCACGGCGCCGCCGATCCGCGTGCCTTTCAGACCGGCCCGGTCGATCAGTTCTCCAGAGCTGCTGCCGCGCGGATTTTTGAACACGCAACCGGCCGATTGGTGCCCCATCGGCTGCGACGCCTTTTTGACGATCCATTGCCTCTGCATCCGCTGGGCCAACTCGCGAGGGCTGTCTTCTTCCAAATGACAGCACGCACTGAGAATCACCAAATCGTCGAGATTGCTTTGACGGTAACCGAATACCAACTCATCGCTGCTTCGCTGAGAAATTTCGCCGTTCGCGGACATGACGTTGGCCTCGAGGGTCCATTGGCCGATGTTGCCGCCTCGTGTGCCGGCATTGCCGTGGAGCGCGCCACCCACGGTGCCCGGGATGCCGATCAACGATTCCAAACCTGCCAGTCCACGATGCACGGCCGTTGTCACTGCGCGGCCCAACAGCGCGCCGCCGCCGACCGTCAGGGCTCGTCCTTCGATCGAGATTTCGCAAAACACCGGCGCGGAAAGATGGATCACCATCCCCGGCACGCCCTCGTCGCGCACCAGAATGTTCGATCCTTGGCCCAGCAACCGCATTTCAACGCCCTCTTCGTGGCATCGCCGCACCAGCGCGGTCAATTGCTCCACCGTTTCCGGCTCGGCGAAAAACTCGGCTGGCCCGCCCAACTGAAACCACGTATGCATCGCCAGCGGTTCGCTCGGCCGCACGAAGCTCTCAAAACCGGTTATCAAACTCATAGCTATCGTTCCTCATGGATCGTCATCGTGCTTATTGCCGCCCGTCGGCTGCCACCTGTCCACACGGCTTGGGCCGCAAACGCGCCACATCGCCCGCCCCTAGCGTAATCAGTACGTCGCCGGGGGCAAGATGGGTTTCCAAGGTTTTTACAATTTCTTCCGCCCCATGACCCGGCAAGACCGTAACGCCACGCTTCGCCGTCTCTCGGGCTAGGTCGGCTGCCGTGATCTCCCCCGGCTGGGGATTGCCCTCCCGAGCCCGAAAAATCTCGGCCACCAATACTCTGTCGGCATTTTGAAGACTCTCGGCCAATTCGTCCAGTAACCGTGCCGTTCGCGACGCCTGATGGGGCTGAAATACACACCACACCCGACGGCGGGGGAACATCCGCCGCACCGTATCCAGGGTGGCCCTGATTTCCGTTGGGTGATGGGCATAATCGTCCAACACGGTCACGCCGTCCCACGTGCCCAACAGCTCCAGCCGTCGATGCAGCCCGGCAAAACTGCCCAAGCCCTCGGCGATTTGCTCGGCCCCGACCCCATTTTGCGACGCCAAAGCAGCGGCCGCCAAGGCATTCAAAACCGTATGCCGGCCGGGCGTCTGCAATCGTACTTCGCAAAATGGCTCGCCAAAACGTCGGATCTCAAACGCAAACCGTCCACAATCCTCGGTCAGCCCTTGGGCCGACCAATCGGCTTCGGTGCTGAACCCGAAAGACTCCTTCCGGCAGGCCGCCTTAGCCGTCGCTCGGCGTGTGGAAACACAATCGTGCCGAATCAGCAGAAAACCATCCGCCGGGATCCGTGCGGCAAACTGCTGAAAAGCGTTTTCGAGTTCGTCCAACGAACGATAGCAATCAAAGTGGTCGGGCTCGACATTCAAGATAGCGGCCTGCCGAGGCTGAAGCTTCAGAAAGTTCGCCCGATACTCACAGGCTTCGACCAACATCAGATCATTGGGTGTAAGTAGGTTATTATCTGAAACAAGTTCCCTCTCACTTTGGGAGAGGGTTAAGGTGAGGGCTGGTTGATCGAAAGCTTGAAACTTATTATTTCTCCTCCCCTCTCCTCTCTCCTCTCTCCTCTCATCACTGGCCACGCTCGCTGCCCTCACCCCCAACCCCTCTCCCGCTTGCGGGCGAGGGGAGCATGATTTCGCGCCCGCCCGTCCGCCGGAGGTTTTTCCGAGTGGCGCAGCTCCACAAAACACCGTTGGATCGCGGCCCGCTTGCGTCAGAATGTGGGCGGTCATGGCCGTCGTGGTTGATTTTCCGTGCGTCCCGGCAATGGCGATGGTAGGGTGTTCTTGGCTGAACCGGCCAAGCATCTCGAAATAGCTTCGTGTTGGAATACCCAGTTCCAAGGCACGTCGCCGTTCGACATTATCCGCCGGCACCGCATCGCTATAAATCACCACATCCGTTTCCGGCGAAACATGCTCGGCTGCATGGCCGTGAAAGAGTCTCCCCTCGCCCGCAAGCGGGAGAGGGGCCGGTGGTGAGGGGACGCTGCAATCCGATCCGCTGATTTGCCATCCCCAGCCTAGCAACACGTCGGCCATCGCTCGCATCCCACTGCCTGCAATGCCGATCAGATGGGCATGTTGTGGCTGAGAAGAAACGCAGATTGGGCCGCACTGGCTTACAGACTTATGTGATCTCGTGAGTGCATCCATGCAAGAAGCTCTCTCCGGCTGAATGATAACCTAGCGGGAGCACTATTCTACCAACCCTCCGAACTTCCGTTGCCGGGCGGCGTAGCTTTGCAATGCAGCGTGGAGTTGCGATGCGTCGAAGTCGGGCCAGCAAACGTCGGTCACCCAAATCTCGGCATAGCTGATTTGCCACAAGAGAAAATTGCTGACGCGCATCTCGCCTGCCGTGCGAATCAACAGGTCGGGCTCGGGCATTCCGGCCGTGTAAAGCCGGTCGGAAATCGTTTCTTCGGTGATCACTGCCGGATCCAATGCGCTCGACTGAACTTCCTCGGCGATGCATCGCACGGCATCGACCACCTCGGCCCGGCCGCCATAGTTGATCGCCATGCAAACGCACAAGCCGGTGTTGCCGGCACTTAAACGGACGGTTTCGTCAAGCTCCTCGAGCACGCTAACCGGCAAACCTTCGCGCCGGCCGATCCATGTCACGCGGATATTGCGCTCCATGATCCCCGGCCGCTCCTCGACCAGATAATGCTCCAACAATTGCAACAGGAACGCAAGTTCCTCGGGCGGGCGCTTCCAGTTCTCGCTCGAAAGGCAATAAAGCGTGAGCTGCTCGATCCCCAACCGGGCGCATTCCTCGGTAACGACGCGAACGCTCGTGCCTCCGCGTCTGTGCCCCTCGATCCGAGGCAGGCCGCGCTGACATGCCCAACGTCCGTTGCCGTCCATGATAATGGCCACATGGCGCGGCAACCTCTCATGCGGCACATCGAACGGTTTTTCAGATTCGTCTGCCATCGTATATCAATCGAAAAGAAAACGGCCATCGCTTAACAGCTATTGGGTCTCAGATAAGCAATGTCGGGAGGGCGACCAACGGAAGCCCGGTAAACAGGAGTTTTCGGCCCAGCGCTACCAGACATTATTTACCTGAGCAGCAATAACAACCAAGAGCAGCAAACGACATCCCAAAGCACCGAAAGCTATTTTGCAGTCCTTCGTCCGGATCTTTGCCTCTTGTATATTGATCTTCGAACCTTGGTCCTTGAACCTTGACCATTGACCCTTGGTCATTTCTTACGCCATAATCGTCTGCTCGCGGTCCGGCCCGACCGACACCATCTCTACCGGCCGGCGCAGCAATTGGCTCAAACGGTCAAGATATTTTCTGGCATTGATGGGCAAATCGCTCATACGACGCACATCGCTGATTTCCTTCTGCCAACCGGGCACCGTTTCATATACCGGCACCACCCGACGCAAGTCGTCTACGTGGCTGGGAAAATCGGTGATCCGCTGGCCGTCGATTTCATAAGAGGTGCAGATTTTCAACTCTGGCAGCTCGCTCAAAACGTCGAGCAGCATCACCGACAGCACATTGACTCCGCTTAAACGCGAAGTATAACGTGCGGCCACGGCATCGAACCAGCCGCAACGCCGCGGACGTTTCGTGACCGTGCCGTATTCGTTGCCGCGACGCCGGATATGCTCGCCCGTGTCGTTGTCCTGCTCGGTCGGGAAGGGGCCGCCGCCGACGCGGGTCGTGTAGGCTTTGATAATCCCAATCACTTTCGTGATATAACACCCCGGCACACCGGAACCGGCCGAGACACCGACGCCCGAGCTGTTGCTGCTGGTAACAAAGGGGAATGTGCCATGGTCGATGTCCAGCAGCGCACCCTGAGCTCCCTCGAACAACACTCGCTTGTCGGCCTCGATCGCGTCGAGCAGATAGGCCGTCGTGTCGACCACATGCGGACTCAGCCGCTGGGCATAACCGTGATACTCGTCGAAAATCTTCTGCGCGTTAAGCGGTTCGCCCGCCGCACCAAGTCCGTGAAAGATTTCGTTCTTTGCTTGGGTGATGGCTTCGATCCTCGCATGGAAATCGGGGCGGTACATGTCGCCCAATCGAATCGCCAATGAACGCCCTACCTTATCGCGATAGCAAGGCCCGATGCCGCGCATCGTCGTGCCGATCGCTTCGCCGCTGGTGCATTGCTTGTCCAACAGGCGGTCTTCCTCGAAATGCCAGGGGAAAATCACGTGGGCGCGGTCGCTGAGCATCAAATTCTTCTCGATCTTGACGCCGCGGCCGGCAAGCCCGTCGATTTCACCCAGCAGGCTGGCAGGATTCAACACCACGCCGCCGGCAATGACGCATTGCACCTGAGGGCGGAAAATACCGCTGGGCACCAACGAAAGCTTGTAGGTTTGCCCATCGCGCCCCACCGTATGCCCCGCGTTGGCGCCGCCCTGATAGCGCACGACGATGTCGTGCCGCTCGGTGAGCAGATCGACGATCTTGCCCTTCGCCTCATCACCCCATTGCAGTCCGATCACACAAGTTCCAGGCACGGCAGGATCCTCAAAATAAAAGCAAAATGACCTGTTTAGGACACCCAATAATCGCCGGCAACCGCGCAGCGCACACCGACACTTGCAGAAATTCCCCGGGAAAGAAAACCAAAAATTCCCAGCGAACTCCAAACCCATTAATTTACCAGTGCCGCCGGGTGATGGTCAAGCAGCCATGCCTTCAGGGGGGGCAGTGGGGCGGCGATCCAAAACGGCTGTTGGGGTTCTTTTACACACCCCGCGAATTCCGCAAATTACTTCACCACAAAATTCACCATCCGACCCGGCACCACAATAGACTTCACCACGGTCTTCCCGGCCAGCAGTTCCGCGATTTTGGCATCGCCTCGGGCAGCCGCTTCCAAAGCCGCTTTGTCGGCATCGGCCGAAACCGAAATCTTTCCGCGCAGCTTACCGTTGATCTGAATCGGGATCTCGACGGTGTCTTCCTTGATGGCCGCCTCGTCGAACGTCGGCCAAGCCTCGTAAGCCAGAGTCGTCTTGTGCCCGAGCGTCTCCCAAAGCTCCTCGGCCATGTGCGGCGCAAACGGCGAAAGCAGCAGCACGAACCTCTCCATTGCCGCCTTGGGCCGAACCGTTTCCTTCATGAAAAAGTTCGTGAACTCCATCATCTTGGCGATGGCCGTATTGAACGACATCTGCTCCAAATCGTTCGTGATCGCCTTGATCGTCTTGTGCAACATGCGGTTCTGCTCGGCCGATGGCTCAACATCCTGCACGGCCGCATTCAGTTGCATCGTCTCGGTTCGGTCGTCGAGAATCATGCGCCACGCACGGTCCAAAAAGCCGCGCACGCCGCTGACGCCGTCCATCGACCACGGCTTCACCGCTTCCAGCGGACCCATGAACATTTCATAAAGCCGCAACGAATCCGCGCCGTATTCCTTCACCACCTCGTCGGGGTTGATCACATTGCCGCGACTTTTGGACATCTTCTCGCCGTTCTCGCCCAAGATCATCCCTTGGTTCACTAACTTCTGAAACGGCTCGATCGTGTTCACGTAGCCGCGATCAAAAAGCACCTTATGCCAGAACCGCGCATAAAGCAAATGCAGCACGGCATGTTCCGCCCCACCCACGTAAAGATCGACCGGCATCCACGCCTTCTCAATCGCCGGATCGATTAGCGTCTTGTTGTTCCTCGGATCCAAAAACCGCAGATAATACCAGCACGAACCGGCCCATTGCGGCATCGTATTCGTTTCGCGTTTGTATTTCTTACCATCAAGCGTCACATAAAGCCAATCCTCCGGCGCTTTGTCCAACGGCGGCGTCGGCTCGTCGTGCTTCGCGTCAAATTTCATTTCCGCCGGCAAATCCAACGGCAAATCCTCCGACTTCAAAGCCCTCAGCCGACCGGTCGGCTCGCCTGCGGCATCCAGCTCATGCAGAATTGGGAACGGCTCGCCCCAGAAATGTTGCCGGCTAAAGAGCCAATCGCGCAGCTTGTAGTTGACCGCCGCGCGGCCGATGCCCTTCTTCACCAGATCCTTCGCGATCTGTTGCTTGAAGTCGGGCGTCAACATGCCGTCGTAAGGGCCCGAGTTGATCGCCGTGCCGTCGGCGATAAAGGCAATCCGCTGCGCCAGCAAATCGTTTCGAGCTTCCCCAGCCGCCTCGCCTGGATCGACCACCGTGATGATCGGCAGATCGAATTGCTTTGCAAATTCAAAGTCGCGCGTATCGTGCGCCGGCACCGCCATGATCGCACCGGTGCCATAGCTGATCAACACATAGTCGGCCACCCAAATCGGAATAGCCTTCCCATTGACCGGGTTAATCGCGTAAGAACCGGTGAAAACGCCTGTCTTTTCCTTGGCCAAATCGGTGCGGTCAAGGTCGCTCTTCCGTGCTGCTTTTTCGCAATACTCACGAACCGCCTCGGCCTGCTCCGGCGAGGAAAGCCGCTCGACAAACGGATGCTCCGGCGCAATCACCATATAGGTAGCGCCGAAAAGCGTGTCGGGCCGCGTCGTATAGATGCGCAAAACCTCGTCGCCCGGTTTTCGCGGCCAGCCGCCCAGTTTGCGGTCGGTGATCCATCCGTCGAATTCCTTTTGCGAAGGTTTCCCGTTCTCATCCAAGAACGAACCAATGAAGAAATCCACCTCCGCGCCCGTGCTGCGTCCGATCCAGTTGCGCTGCAGCATCTTGATGCCTTCCGACCAGTTGAGTCCATCAAGATCCTTTTCAAGTCGGTCGGCATACGCGGTAATGCGCAGCATCCACTGGCGCAATCGCGTGCGATGAACCGGATGCCCGCCGCGCTCGCTAAGGCCGCCGATAACCTCCTCGTTGGCCAGCACCGTGCCCAAGGCCGGGCACCAATTGACCGGAGCCTCGATCTGGTAGGCCAGCCGATGTTCGTCGCGATAACGCTCGACGGCCTCGGGGCCTTCCTCCGCCACTTCCTCGGGAATCGGCAGCTCAGCAATCGGCCGACCGCGTTGCTGCGAGTCGTCGAACCATGTGTCGAACAGGACCAAAAAGATAAATTGCGTCCAACGGAAATAATCCACGTCGGTCGTGGCCACTTCCCGATCCCAATCATAGGAAAAACCGAGCATCTTCAACTGCCGGCGGAAGTTGTCGATGTTTTTCTCGGTCGTTGCACGCGGATGGGTGCCCGTCTTCTTGGCATGTTGTTCGGCCGGCAACCCAAAGGCGTCCCATCCCATCGGGTGCATTACGCTCGTGCCCTTCATCCGATTGTAACGGCACACGATATCCGTGGCCGTATAGCCTTCCGGATGCCCGACGTGCAACCCATTACCGCTGGGGTAGGGAAACATATCCAAAACATACAATTTACGGCCTTTAGGCAGCTTGGGGCAAGCAAACGTGTGGTTTCCTTCCCAAAACTGCTGCCATTTCGGCTCGACGACGGCGGGATTATAGCGCGGCATAGTGCATGTAAACGATTGAAATAAAGTGCCAATAACGAACGGAAAACAGAAAACCTAAACGGGAAACCCAAATAATAGCCGGCAGCCAACAGCTCCCGGAATGTGCGAAAATTCGCGATTACTTTCGGGAAACCAGTCTGCTTCCGCCAATTCTTGAATGCAGGAAGGGCTCAATTCTACCCATTTTGCCCGACTGCGGCAAATGCACTTGCCTCTCCCGCCGTTTTTCGCTACAAGTCCGCGGTTTAGATCGTGGCGATAATATCGAACCATCGAAAATCGTTCGGCCGGGAGACATTCCCATGCGTCTCACCATTTCCATACTCATTTGCAGCTCATTCTGGCTGGCTTCCCAGGCCCAGGGGGATCCCTCGTTCCCCTACAAAACCACCGTTGCCGCCGACGATGTCTATGTGCGCAGCGGCCCAGGCCAAAACTATTATCCCACCGAAAAATTGAAACGCGGCCAGGAAGTCGAGGTCTACCGACTCGATCCGGGCGGATGGTGCGCCATTCGGCCCGTCGACGGCAGCTTCACCTGGGTCTCCGGACGGTTTTTGCGTCCCACCGAGCGTCGTTTGGCCGTCGTAACCGAAGACGGCGTGTCCGCCCGGGTGGGCAGTCGTTTCAGCGACATCCGCGAAGTCGTCCAAGTTCGCCTGCACAAAGGCGAAACCGTTGAAGTTCTCGAAGAACCGCCGCAAGGTACGGGCCCGAGCGGTTGGTTCAAAATTGCCCCGCCCTCGGGCGAATTTCGCTGGGTCTCGGCAAAATATCTTAGCACGGAATATCCGCGCGACGGCGTCGCCGTAGCGCCGGGCGGTCCGCATCCGCCGCGTCACGATCCGCACCATGATCCGCGCGATGACCGCATGGCTGGCCCTCCCCGCGATCCCAACGCCCCGCCGATGATTCCGCCCGAAGCGTTGCCGCCCTCGGCACGCGGCGAGGAGTCGCTCCGCACGCGGTCCTCGCGGCCGCGTCCGCTGTCCGACAGGGAATTCAACGCGGAACTTGAACGCATCGAACTCGAACTCTCAATCATGGTGATCGAAGAGCCGTCGGTCTGGTCGTTCGATTCGCTGCGCGAGCGGACGAACTACTTATTGGATCAAGCGCAAACGGCCGTCGAACGCGGCCGCGCCCGACTACTGGCAGAAAAGATCGCCCGCTTCGACGACATCAAGCGGCGCCAAGACGCCGTGCTCGCAATGCGCGATCGCACCGATCGAACCAGCCGCATGTTAGCCAAACTCCGACCGCGTGACGACGAAGGCCCCGGCGCGAAATTCGATCTCGACGATCGTTTCGACGGCGTCGGCCAACTCACGCAAGTCGTCTCGCCCAAAACCGGCGCGCCTCGTTACGCCTTGGTCGACAAGGCCGGCGACGTGCAATGCTACGTCACGCCTGCCCCAGGCGTAAATCTGCACAACTACGTCGGCCGCAAAGTCGGCCTCACCGGTACTCGCGGCTACATGCCCGAGCAACGTGCCAGCCACATCACCGCCCGCCACGTCACGCCGTTGGAAGGCACGATGTTGCGGTGAGCAATCAAGGCAGCTTGAGGACGCTGTCGTTGTTTTGGTCGATCTCGAAGAGACCGCCTTCCATTTTAACGCGAACATGATATTCCGCGGCTAGGTCCGATGGTACTCGCCACGAGTACCGGCAGGTGAAACCTCATCCATACTCGAAGTTGCCTTGTTGGACAACTTCGCCCTTGGCGTTGGTAATGGTAAATGAAGGCTTGGGCGGCCGCCGCCCTTTAATGCTGAGATTGGTACAAACCTCGCCTGCCGAGCCGACTAAGGACAATTCCAGGGGAATTTGCCGCATCTGTTTCAGATTTTCGTGTTTGAGCGTTTTGAAACTTTCTTGAAGCGGCGTTGTAACGACCGGTTTATAGGGAGGTCCAAACGGCAGCTCGACCGTTTCGCCTTTCACGACCTTCACGGCCTTGTAGTCCGCCGTCGCCTGGGCTGAAACGATCGACAATACGCCTACTTCCTCTTCCTCAATATCAGAATCGCCGAGATATGATTTAATCGCTGCGCCCAACCACTGCGAAAGCGTGTTGGTCGTGCCTTCTTTCGAGGCCTTTTGCTTCTCCGGTTCTTTTTTCTTTTCCGGCTCCTTGGGTTTCGGCGGCGGTTGCCGGGTGATGGAGTACGAGAGTAACTTCCACTCGCCTTCGGGCACGGCTACGGCCTGGCCCTTGGTCCCGCGAATGCTAAGGAATCCCAGATCGCCGTAGATCATCGCTTGGAAGTCGTCGTTCGAGTTTTTGACGCTGCCCATCGCGACGGTCGAAGGCGTCAGCGTGATTTTATCGCCGGCCGGCGTAATTTTTAGTTCGTAGAGGCGGCCGTCGATGTTGACCGTCTTTGAAACGTTCAACCGAGAACGCGAACCGGTCAAGTCGTAGGGCGATTCGTTCTGGCTCTGCTTATCGCCGGGATCGATCAACAGCACATCGCCTTGCTGGGGATAAAGCTGGCCCATGCTACCATGGACGTTCTTATGCAAGCCGATTGCATCGTCGAATCGGCCCGAACTGTTGAAATCGAGCAAGGCCACATGATGCTTCTTGCCGTCTAGCGTAATATCGCCCTCTCGATAGGCGGCCGGCGTTATCGAAACCGTAACGTAGCTGAAACTACTCGAAGAAATAGACGCGCCCTGGAGAAAGAAGGCGTAGTCCAGCTTAACGCCATCCATTTCCAGGGGGAGCTCGATCCGCGGAAACTGAATTGCCACATACTCTCGCATCCCGCGAATGTTCGACTCGCCCTCTTGCTTCGACTCGATGGGCTTGTCGTCGGTCAAATCGCCGTTGTGATTGAAATCGAAATAAAGCCGATTGTAACGTGTTACCGGCTCTGTTTCGGGCTTCTTGGGAGACGTGGGCGGCGGAGTGGTAGTCAAGAGTTTGCCAACCCATTGACCGAGCGAAGAATCCTTATTGGCCGCCGGCGGCTCGACTTTCTTCTTCTCCTCCGGCTTAGCCTCTTTCACTTCCGGCTTGGTTTCCTTCGCTTCCGCCTTGGGCGGCGGCACGGCATCGATCACGAAGGCGAATTCCTGCCCTCCCAGCTTGGCGACGCCGCGAAACGGCCGATCACTTGCGTATTTCGGCTCCTTCTTCACGATCTTTTTGAAGGTCGCCTCGGTCTGTTCCCCGCCCACAAACCGCAACTTCCCCTTGGGATCTTTGATCTTCTGGACGAAGAAATGCTGGGGATACGACGCGCGGTAGAGGTGGTCGAGCCTCGCATTCGAACGATTGCCCTCGTCAAACCGTTTAAGTTCGAGCGGCCAGCTTTCGGCCCAGGCGGCCGATCCTACAGCCCCCAGGATTCCCATCGAGGCCAACAGGAAAAAACATGCACGCATTCTCATGGGCATTCTCCTTCACAACAAGGTTCCGTCGGAACATCCGCTGCAACCGCAGGCTCCGACAACCGCAGTATCGTTTGAAATCGCTCGCGATATAACGGACAACGAAACGCCAAAATCATGTAGGGTAAATTCAGAAAATAGAGTAACAATGCAATAATTGCCGAACCTACCGGGAGGGTGATCAATAAGAGCGAGAGGGCTGGAACGGACCAATTTATAATGATTGCTACGACCATTATGCCGCCAAGGCTTATGGCCGCTCCAATTGGCAACCAAAGCACAAGCCAAGCCATAAAAGCCTTCGGGCGATAAACCCCGCGGCAACTTCGCACCGTCAGCGAAATTCCCACAAGCAACGTAAATATCGCCGTCGAGTAGAAAAACAGCATCGACTGAATGTCCGAGCTTTGGTAAACCGCGAAATAAAAGACCGCGACCATCAATAGGACCAGTACCAATGCCAAGAGAAAAAACACGGAGGGACGATACCGCGCCAGCCACGGACTTAAAAGCCAAACCGCTGTCCATCCAACAATAAGCAATTGGATAGGATCTCCTAGGATCTCCTCTGTACTTGCATCTAGTCCCAGTAATCGCACGATCCACGGCCAAAGAACGAAGTAGAGGAGCAGGGATGGAATCAGAATGGTCCAAGCCTGACCGTTGCGATTTTCGCGAACAACGACGAGCAATGCCAGGATCAATAGCCAGCCGAAAAAATACGGCAGGTGTTCATACCAATGCCACTCGACAACAACAGGCTCGCTCTCGTGGGGGCCCAGATCTCCAAGGTCCGAAGAAGCCACGACGCTTAAAGGGCCTTGCAGAACCGTGAGAGGCACTCGCCACGAGCACCCGCAAGTGCCGCCTCACCCATACTCGAATGTGCCGGAGCCGACCTCTCGGCCGTTGCAGAACACCGTGAATCGTGGCGGGTTGTCCCGCTTTGTACGGGTGTAACTATTGCCTGATGCATCTACTATTTGACAGCTGAGATGAAGCGTTCGCCCCTGGCGATACGATGTCAGTACTTGTTTTAGAGGAGCGCCAATCTCCAGAGTGCATGGTTTATCGGCAAGGATGGTCAGCAATTCCGCTGCTAGTTTCGGAGTACCACCCTGTGTCAAGGGTGGTTCGCATGAATATCCACCCTTTAAGTCCGCTCCCCCGAAAATGTACTTTCCTGCCGGCAAAGTAAGAGTGGTGGCAGGCTTCTCCAAAACTAGGCTATTGATGGGATCATACTTCTCAACATCACGATTCTCGATCAGGATAAGCTGTTCGATCCCCGTGCCCTCGATCTTCAAGATCCCCTTGGCAGGCTCGGCCGAAGGCTTGGTCGGGCGCGGTTCCGCCGCCGCCAAACGGCCAACCGCGATGGCCGACATCGCGAGAATCGCGATGCACCAGAGCGGAAACCAGGCTGGGATTCGAGTTTGCATAAAACCTCTAGCTATTTGCGATCTTATCCTTAGCCGAGGATATGTCAACTAGGCTTGGATCGCTGCGCGGTGAAAAAATCGTCTCCACCGAAAAGGCATGGCATCGGGTGCATTCCAAGCAGCGGACGCAGCGCATCCCGTCAACCCGGTGGTCCTCACGGCCGCCGTCCTTGCAGAGGCTTCGGCAAAGCTCGCACTGCGCACAGCGATTCGGTTCAAATCGTAAATACACGAAGGAAACACGATTGAACAAGGCGTAGATCGCCCCCAAAGGGCAGAACAACGTACACCACGGCCGCCACGTAAAAAGGGCAGCCGCCAAAAATATGACCAGAATGACGGTTTTCGTCGCCGTGGGCCAGGCGATCGGTCCGCCTGCCACGGCCGTGCGCACAACATTGGGCAACGCCGCTTCGATCGCGCCGGCCGGACACAGACGGCAGAAAAACAACGGGCTTTCCTCGCCGAAAAAGTAAGGAATCGCCAGAACAAACACAAGCAACACCACGTAGCGAAAACCGCTTGCCCAGGCA
>CAZNMP010000017.1:0-14749 GCA_964573875.1 uncultured Planctomycetaceae bacterium
GTCTTTGCCCTACAAGCCGCTTGGGCTGATCAACCGCAGGCCGTGCCGGCTCCCCAAAAACTAGATCCGGCGAAAACGCTTGATTTCTTCCCTGTCGCGGTACAGTTTTCTCCGGTGCCGTCGGGCCGAGGCTGGGACGGAAAAGAAGGCCCACTGAGCGAACAAACCATCCATGATACGATCGACAACTACTTGGCGCACGGCTTCACGGGGCTTTATCTTCCGTTGCGGCGTCCCAAGGCCGAGGAAGACGCGATCCTCAACTACGCGCAGTCGCGAGGCATGGTGGTTACGTGCGAAATCGGCGGCCTGGAAGGATTCGGCCGCGAGCAGCCGCCGAAACCCTGCGTCTACTCGCCCGAGTATGCGCAGGCAGTTCGTCGCAACGTTGAACAGGCGATGGCCGGACTGAAAAGCATTCCACGGCTTTACAACGCATTTCCATTTCAGGACGAGCCGTTCCACTGGGGACCAAAATCGTTTGCCACCGATCCCGAAGTGAAAGCGGAATTCAAAAAACGCTACGGCTACGACCTGCCGACCGACATCAACACGGTTCGCAACGATCCGAAAAAGTGGCTCGACGTGATTAATTTCCAGTCCGACGGATTCCCCGACGGCTGGCGCCAAGTTTACAAGGCGATCAAGCAGGTCAATCCGAACTTCAAAGTGATCATGACCCACGACAGCCACAATACGTTTGGGGCGGGCTACAGTTCACATTGCGAATTGTTCATCGACGACGTATTTCACTGGGGCGGCGATTTCGCCGATATGTTCGTCTTCGATATTTATCCCTATATGATGTTCGATTTCCGTTTCGGCGAACCGGCCAAGCTGCCCAAACCGCGCATCAGCCAGACGCATTATAGCTTTGCGCAGATGCGGAATCTTACTCGTGCTTATGGCAAAGACCTAGGCTTCTGGGTCGGCACCTACAGCCCGGCGTGGTTCAAGCCCTACATGGGGCCGAAACGCGAGGCGACCTATTGGTCGGAACGCGAAATGAGCACGACCGCCGTGGCGGCCGGCGCGAATTATCTACTGACCGGATTCGGCGCGCCATCGGACGTTCGTCACTGGGACTCGTTTGGCGAGGGTCTGCGGTTGATCCAGAAGGCCGGCAAGTCGCTCTTGGAATCGCCGAAAAAAAAGGCCCGGGCGGCCATGCTCTTCCCCCGCACGCAACTGATCCAACTCCAGGAAGAATACTTCAACGTGGGCCTTTCGTTCGAGTTGTTTCTGCGAGCCTTCGGTGAGTTGGATATTCTGCACGAGGAGCAAATCAAGAACGACAGCCTCGACGGTTATCAAGCTCTTGTGCTGTTCGACGTTTCGCTATTGCCGGCCGACGTGGCCAAGCACATCGCCTCGTTTGTTGAAAAAGGCGGCGTTGTAATTGCCGATTGTGTGCCCTGCATGGATGCTAACAAGCTGCCGATGGCGACGATGGAGCAGCTTTTCGGCGTCAATCAAGCGAAAACCGAACGCATTCGCCGCTCAGGTCATTGGGTGCCCGATGCAAAGGATGGCGGCCATTGGGCCAACCGGCCGGAACCGGCTCCCGATGAATCAAAATTCACGAGCGACACGCTGCGCGGTACTGCGTTGGGACAAACGCTGGACCTGACCTTGATCAGTCCTCGATCGGCCAATGTCACGACAGGCGAGGTGCTTCTAAAAACAGCAGCCGGCCAACCGGCGGTTGTGCATCGCAAGGTCGGCAAAGGCAACGTTTACCTATTGGGCTTCTGCCTCCAGGACACCTACTTCAAGACATGGCAAGACGACAAGCCCGCTGCACGCGAACAGTTGGCCGGCTTGCTGCGGGGCATGACCGATGCCGCCGGCGTACGCGCTCACGTTCGTTCGTCGAATGCCGACATCGAGGCTTCCATCCGTTCCAATGCAACGGAAGGTTTCCTCTTCGTCATCAACCATGAAGCTCCCTCGCCGGACACGGTGATCCAGCTTTCCGACCTCGGTTTTGACATCGGACAAATCACCAATTTGGCCGATGGCCAGGTCGTCCCCGTAACGCAAAAAGACGGTGTTGCCGAGCTTTCACTTTCTGTTCCCGTCGGACAAACGCGGCTGTTGCGAATTGCAGCGGCGAAAAAGCCTTGATGATGGCATCTCATCACACGCTTCCCTCTCGGGCCGTGTGAAGAAGCATGAAGTCTCGCTCAGATTGGCGTTCGTGCTTGCGCCGATCGAAATAAAACCGCGGAAAATCATAAGTTCTGCGAGGTTTTTCCGCGAACTCCATTTTCTGTAACCGCCCAACAGTCTCGCGCGTATATTAAGGCGGTTTTCTTCCTTTTCCGTAGGTTGAGGAGGCTGTAAGCCCCCCCCCATATTGTACTTTTCCACAATCCTGGGGCACTAAATTCAGAAGCATACAGGAGAATTCAGATGGTGGTGAAACATTTTGGCGTGATCTGTTTGGCCGTATCGGGCGTATTTCTCGCGAGTGCCGCCCAGGCGACCGACCTGACTCTCAACAATCCTAGTTTCCAATCTAATTCGGTTGATGATGGGGCAACTTCTACGACACACAGTTACTGGGGAACTGGAGGTAGTGGTACGGGTGTTACATGGAATCCGACATCGGATTCTTTTGATGGCGCCGCTGACAACGGTGATCTTCCTTCGCCTGCCGCCGGAAGTCAATGCATCTGGGTAACAAGTGAGCCTAGCCTTTATCAGGCTTACAATATGCTCACGTATTCCATTGAGGCTGACAAGATTTATACTCTGTCGGTTGCGGTGGGTGCGCCTAAAGATCGGGATTTCGGCTATTATGGGCTTTTTCTGTCGGGAGCTGATATCATAACTCAAGATTATTCGATCGCCGCATCCGCTTCAGGTTCTGACGGCATCGTAAATCGTTCAGGCCTGTTTTATAACAAGTCAGTGTCTTTCAATACGGGATCAAGCGGTCGTTCGGATCTAGTTGGCAGGGCATTGATCGTCACCTTGAGTGGAGATCAAGCGGCATACGATAATGTCCGCCTTACGGTTAGTTCCATTCCCGAGCCCAGTGCAATCTTGCTTCTGGCAACGGGTACACTTGCCGGTTTGTGTGCCTGTGTGTGGCGGCGAATGCGGCATTGTGTATAATAGACTTTCTCAACAAAGCGAGGTGTATCATTAAAAGAACCACACGAATATCGGCAATCGCAGTTGTTGTTCTCTTTGTTTTGACTGCTTCGCTCAAAGCAGGACCGCTGGATCTGCGAAATGTTGCCTCGGACGCCCAATGGGTGGCGCATGTCGATGTGGACACGATGCGGACACCGCCTGTTTTTGCAAAAGCTTTTGCAGCCGTATCCAAACATTGGGAAGATGTGAAGCCGCAATTAGAGGAGCTTCGCGATGTTTTCGGGTTGGATTTGGCCAAGAATCTTCATTCCGTCACCATCTACGGCAACGAGTTCGGCCAGCCCACGGGGGTGTTGATTGCCAATGTTGAGGTTGAGCAGACGACGCTGGAAGCCAAAATGCAAGGGGCGCAAGGCTATCAGGCCATCCAACATGGCTCACATACGCTTCATTCCTGGGCCGACCACAATGGTCCCTTGACCGGCGTTTTCTACACGTCCACCGTACTGGTTTTCGGACGCACCGCCTCCGACGTAGCTGCCGCCATCGATGTTATGGATGGTAAATCACCTAGCCTGGCGGGCAAGGATTCTCCGCTTGCCGCGAAAGTCCCCGCCGGCGTCATGTTTGTAGGCCGCGCAATACGGTTGGCCAATGCCGATCTTCCTTGGAAATCGCCGCTATTGCAGCAAAGCGAGTCCGTGGTTACCTCGCTGGCCGTCAGCAACGATGCAGTTGATTGTGAGGTGCAGTTAGTGGCCAAATCGATGGAATCGGTTTCCCTGATTAAGGATGTGATCCGAGGCATTATTGCAATGGGTGAATTACAGTTTGGACCCGATCCAAATCTTACGGCTCTCTTCAGCGCCATAAAAATCCAAGACGCGGGTAAGACGGTGACTGTAACGTGGCACGCATCGGTTGCCGATGTCTGGACGCAAGCGGAAAAGGCATTTGATCGATGGGAAAAGGCGTCGCAATAGCGTCTCACCGGCCGGTATTTTCCGAAACTCTTGGAAGATCAGATCGAATGGCGATACGTACATCCACGACGGCTGCGCCGAGTGACGAAGAGTTGGCCGGCCGTGCCCAACAGGGGTGCGCAGAGAGTTTCGACCAACTGATGCGTCGTTTCCAGGCTCCGGTGTTGCATTTTCTTCAGCGCCGGGGCGCCGGCGCTGAAGCAGAAGATCTGTTGCAAGAAACGTTCCTTCGAGCCTATGCCAATCTTTCCCGCTACCGATCCCAGTGGCGTTTCGCCACATGGCTTTTCACCATCGCCCGGCGCGTAAGCATCACGTATCACCGTCGGCCGCCGAGGCCCGAAGGCCGCGAGGAATCCATCACCTCAGCTGAAAGCAACAGGCCGGGACCGCTGGAAAATGCAATGGTAGAAGATAATCGCCGATACCTTTGGAGTAAGGCGGTTCAGATACTTTCGGAGGAAGAGACAACGGCCCTGTGGTTGCATTATGGCGAGAGCTTGGATACTCGCGAAATTGCAAACGTCCTGGGACGCACGCGCGTGGCTGTCAAAACGATGCTCTTTCGGTCGCGGCAAAAACTTGTTCCGTTGCTCGATGCGTTAACGCCCGAGGACGTTGATCGCAATTCCGAAACAGCGGGAACAGACAATGGTATTAGATCCCCCTTGAACGATGCAGAGGTTCCTCATGCATAAGATGACGGATACAGATAAAGAAAAAGCGGTGGCCGAGCGTCTTCGACGCGAGATTTGCGGTTCTCTGCCTCCGTTTTCGGAAGAGTTGCACGATCGTTTGTCTCGGGCAATTCAACAGCATAAGGCCAACGCTACGCCGATGCCCATTCCGCAATCGAACTCGAATTGGCTTTCCCACATCACGTGGGTTTCATCTTTTTTTGGGATTCTCTTGTTGGCTACGATCCTGTGGCAATCGTTGCATCCCAATCAAATGATTACTCGTGAAAATATCCAACAAGGCAATAGCCGAAAAGCCGGTCTTCACGTTCTTACGGAACTGGCAAACCGCGTGACGACCAAAACCGACACCATGATTGATTCGGCGGTCAAGGCCCAACGCTGGGCTTGCCTGGACGAAGACGCACAGTCCGTATTGAAAACACCGGCAGCGCGATTGCCTTTCGATGTCGTATCCGGCCTGCTGTCGATGCCGCGTCAAAAGCATTCCCCCGGGCCATCCACGCACACCACAATCAACGGAGGTTGAACCAGCCCCCCGTAGTTATCACAGGGCCAATCAGTTTTCGGTAGGGCGGGTCGAGCGAAGCGATGGCCCGCCATTTTGCGAAGAATTCAAGCCGGGCCATCGCTTCGCCTGACCCGCCCTACACTTTTCCCAACTACAACAATTGATTGGCCCTGGTAATTATCACTAAACTGTCGCATCGAGTCGTATTTCGTGGTAAAATGACCATTTCTTCCTCCGAATAAAAAATCCTTCAAGGCAAGCCGGCTTGGTTCCAAGATACTTCCGTCGTAAACGAATTAGATAAGGTTGCAGCCGGTTGTGATTAAGAAAGCTTCGAGATTTGCAAATGCCGTTGATTCAGTTGCGTGATATCCATAAACAATATTCCCTTGGCGAGGTCGATGTCCATGCCTTGCAAGGCGTTTCACTGGATATTCAACATGGCGAATACGTTGCGTTGATGGGCCCCTCGGGCTCCGGAAAAACAACGCTGATGAATACGCTGGGCTGCTTGGACCATCCCACCAGCGGTAGCTACCAACTAGAGGGCGAAGAGGTCGTTTCCATGTCCGGCGATGCCCGGGCTAGATTGCGCAACCGTAAGATCGGCTTCGTATTCCAAAATTTCAACCTGCTCTCGCGAACCAGCGCCTTTGAAAATATCGAACTGCCAATGATGTATTCATCACGGCTGCACGGCGTCGAGCGCCGGCGTCGCGTCCGTGAATTATTGAAGAAGGTAGGACTCGAATCCCGTTCCGATCACCACCCGTCGCAACTCTCGGGCGGCCAGCAACAACGTGTGGCCGTCGCCCGGGCACTGGCCAATCAGCCGCCGATCCTTTTGGCCGACGAGCCGACCGGAAATCTCGATTCGCATACCAGCCGTGAAATCATGGGGCTATTTCGGCAATTGAACGAAGAAGACGGCATCACGATTATCTTAGTGACCCACGACCAAGAGGTTGCACGCCACTCTCGCCGGGCAATCGTTTTGCGCGATGGCCAAATCACCTGTGATTCAACCGACTATGACCAGGCCATCGAAGCTTTGCACGTTCGGGAAGGATAAGATCCCATGAAGCGGCTTTTTTTCGGGCTTGTCACCTCGGCTGTTTTGCTGGCCGCGGGGGCTGCCGGGTATCGCTGCTACAGTGCGCCGGCTAGCATTTCGAGTAATGTCTATCGAACGGCATCCGTGCGGCGCGGCGATGTCGTTCCCGTCGTAACATCCACGGGAACTGTTCAGCCCGTATTAAGCGTGCAGATCGGCTCTTTCGTATCGGGAATCGTCTCGAAGGTCAACGTGGATTACAACACCAAAGTCAAGGCGGGACAGGTTCTGGCCGTGGTCGATCCGCGTCTCTACAAGGCGAATCTGGCACATGAAGAAGCCGCGATGGCCCACGCCCGGGCCGATCTGGCGCGGATCAACGCACTTTTGGAACAAGCGATGCGCACGGAAAAACGCGGGATGCAGCTTAAGCCGAAAAACGCCATCTCCGAAACCGATCTAGACCAATGCACCGCTGACCGCAGATCGCTCGAAGCCCAAAAACAACAGGCCGAAGCGACTATTCTCGAATGCCAGGCGAATCTGGATACCGCGAAAACCAATTTGGAATACACCGACATTCGCTCTCCCGTGGACGGTCTCATCACCGATCGCAAAGTGGATCCGGGCCAAACTGTGGCCTCACAATTCCAAACGCCGGTTTTGTTCGTCGTTGCGCCCGATCTGGAAAAAAAAGTTTATGTCTACGCGGCAGTCGATGAGGCCGATATCGGACTGATTCGCGATGCCCAAACACGCAATGAACCGGTGCTTTTTTCAGTTGATGCGTATCCTCGCGACACTTTTCAAGGAAGAATCGCCCAGGTGCGTCTCAATCCGAACACGGTGCATAATGTCGTGACATACACGGTCGTTGTCGAATCCACCAATCCGAAACTCCGTCTGCTTCCCGGCATGACGGCAAAGCTTTCCTTCCAGATTGAAAAGAAGACCGGCGTGCCGATCATCCCCAATGCGGCTTTGCGATTTCGCCCGAAACCGGAACAGGTTCACGAGCAGTATCGTCCGCTGTTGGAAAAAATCGCTCGCGAGGGGCGTGTGAGTCATGATGCCGCATTTTCGGAAACACCTAAAGACCGCGATAAAACGGCCTCGGCCGACGAGCATAGCAGGCGGTATGTATGGATCGTCGAGGAAGACAAGCTGGTCCCTGTCGAAATCCGGGTCGGCATGAGCGATAAAAACGCCGCGGAACTGCTTGCCGGCGATCTGAATGATCGTCAAGAACTCGTCGTCGGAGTTCAATCGCCGTAACGATTAGAATCTAATTATACAGCCATGATTTTCTCGTTGATTCTTCGCGTGGCCTTGCGGGCGCTTGCAAAAAACAAAATGCGGGCCGGCCTGACGATTTTGGGAATCGTGATCGGAGTGGCGGCGATTATTCTCCTGGTTTCCGTCAGCCAATCCGCCAGCTTGATGATCCGCTCCCAGTTCCAGACCTTGGGCGTCAATGTGATTGTCGTCGTGCCCGGCAGTTTGACGGGCGGAGGCGTTCACCTGGGCTCCGGCAGCGTCATGACCTTGTCCACCGAAGATGCCGAGGCCATCGAGGCCGAATGTCCCGCCGTGGCCGCCGTTTCACCGATCGTGAACACGCAGGCGCAGATCGTCGCAGGCAATCAAAACTGGTCGCCCGACGAAATCGTGGGCGTTAATGCCTCCTACACGACCGTTCGCAACTGGCCGTTGCAAGAAGGCGATTTCTTCACGGATTCCGACGTTCGCTCCGCGGCCAAAGTTTGCGCGGTGGGGGCCACGGTGGCAAAAAACTTGTTCGGCGGGTCGGATTGCCTCGGTTCGACGATCCGCATCAAGAATATCCCCTTCGAGGTTGTAGGCGTGTTGGCCGAAAAAGGCGTGAATCTCTTCGGCCAGGATCAGGACAACGTCGTTTTGGTTCCCTATTCAACCATCAAAAAACGAATCTGCGGATCGCTGTTCAACAATGTCGATGCAATCTTTATCTCAGCTATTTCCGCTACGCGGATGCAGGATGTCGAACATGAAGTGGAATCGCTCTTGCGACAGCGGCATCACATCCGGGCGAACGATGCAGACGATTTCGCCGTGCTTAATACGTCGGATGTCGCAAGCATTCTGAAAACCATCACGACCGTCATGGAATTACTGTTGGGCACGGTTGCTAGCGTTTCGCTGATCGTCGGCGGCGTAGGCATCATGAATATCATGCTGGTTTCCGTCACCGAACGCACTCGCGAAATCGGGATTCGCCTGGCCGTCGGCGCCAGATCTCGCGATATTTTGCGACAGTTCCTGATCGAAGCCATTACGCTGTCTCTATTGGGAGGAACTGTTGGCGTCGTCGTGGGAATTACATCGGCCGCGACGGCCGCCTTTGGGGCCAACGCTTTTTTCGGCAGTTCGCGATGGCCCTTGACGATTTCGCTGGAAGCCATCGCGGCCTCGCTGATTTTTGCCGGGTCGGTGGGCATGTTTTTCGGCTACTACCCCGCACGAAAAGCCAGCATGCTCGATCCGATCGAATCGCTGCGCTATGAATGAACCGAGTGTTACTCGGGCGGCATATCGTCAAGCTGATAGCGCCGAATTTTCCGGTCGAGCGTCGAACGTTCGATGCCCAAGATGCTGGCCGTCTTGCTCTTGTTCCAACCGGTGTGATTGAGCGTGTTATAGATATGGCGGCGTTCCATGTCATCGAGCGAAAGCGGAACAAACTTTCCGCCGCCGGATTCCAATATCTCGGTGTCGCCGGCGGTGGCCAATTTCGTGAGCAACAGATCCTCAACGCCGATCTCCTGGCCTCGGCATAGAACGACCGCCCGCTCGACGACGTTTTTCAACTCGCGTACATTGCCGGGCCATAGATATTTCAGCAATTGCTCCTTGGCGGCAGCCGTGAAACCGCGAATTTTGCGGCCGGTTTCGGCGTTAAATTTTTCAAGGAAATAATCGGCCAACAGCGGGATATCTTCCTGGCGTTTTCGCAATGCCGGCACGATAATTTCCAATACGCGAAGCCGGAAAAACAGGTCGCGCCGAAAAAGTCCCTCGGCCACATCCCGTTCCAGGTCACGGTTGGTGGCGGCGATAACCCGAACATCGACTTTGATCGGTTTGCTGCCGCCGACTCGCTCGAAGGGGTGCCCTTCAAGCACACGCAGAAACTTGGCCTGAATGCCGGGACTCATCTCGCCGATTTCGTCCAGCATGATCGCGCCCTTGTGGGCGGCCTCGAACTTGCCGATCTTGCGCTCCGTTGCGCCGGTGAATGCGCCACGCTCGTGGCCGAATAATTCACTCGCTAGAAGCTCGGCCGAAAGAGCCGCGCAGTTGAGGCAGATGAAAACATTATCGCGGCGAGGGCTGTTGATGTGAACGGCCCGAGCAACCAGTTCCTTGCCGACGCCGCTTTCGCCGCGTATTAGTACCGTGGCGTTGCTGGCCGCTGCCTGAGAAATCATTTCCGTGACCAGCCGAATGGCAGGGCTGCGGCCAATGATATCGCTATGGATCCCCAACTTCTCCCGCAACTCGACGTTTTCCGTGCGTACGCGAGAAAGATTTTCAGTCAACTCCTGCCGACGGCGGATGTTTTCGAGCGCCACGGCCACGGTATCGGCCACGGCCAAGGTAAATTCCAAATCGTCGGGGTCGGGGATCACCGATGGATCGGTGGAATAAAGGTGGAGGAGTCCGAAAACCTGCCCACCGCGCCGAACCGGTGCACAAATGACGCCGGTGGCGAGAATTTCGCCTTGACTGTCGCGCGTGCCCAGGGCGCTATCGTCCATCACGTTGCGAGCAAGCACCGCTTCGCCTTCACGCATCACGGTCGAGGCCAAAAAATTCGACACGCGGTGGTAGCGATGCTGGGAAGAACTGCGCGAGGCCGTAATTTCCAAATCCTCGCCGCGCGGTTCCCCTTGAAAAGCAGTTGGCAAAAGCAACATCGCGCCGGCGTCGGTGCGCGTTTCCTCGGCCAATCCGGCCAAAGCCAGGTCGGCCATCGAAGCAACATCCGGCGCTTTGGCCAGTTCAAAGGCAAGACGGCACAGTTTAGCCGCCGCGCGGCCAATTTTTGAAACGCCGCTTTCCTCTTCTCCTTTGCCGGGTGCAAGAAATTTCGTATGACCGCGTCGGTGCGTGATTGTCGTGGGCTCGCAGGGAGCCAACACGCTCGAGTCATCCTCGGGATTCGAGGACGTCAGCGGCGGCGATGAACGACGCACCACGGTGCTGCCATCGCCGGAGGCCGTGAAGGCTTCCGACAATTTGTGGACGAAGACCAACTGCGTATGCCCGATGCGAATGACGTCGCCCGGCTTCAAAGGCCAATCGCCTTTGACCAATTGGCGACCGACCATCGTGCCGTTGCGGCTTTCGAGATCGCGGAGCATCCATTCATCGCCCGAAAGGAAGATCTCAACGTGATTCCGACTGCACCGCTCGTCCTTGATCACGATCTGGCACGTCGGCGCTCGCCCGACCGTTACGGACTGTCCCGGCACGAGTCGAAAAACATCGCTCCATTTCGAGCCTTCTCGGATTACCAAATACGCAAGTTGCGCCACCGACCACTCCTTCAAGAAACTATGCAGACCGGAAATTTCATCGTCTGCTAGGAACGGCACGCTCTTCGCTGTGCTCGGACAGAAATCCAAAGGACAACTGTAGCAAAATCATACAATTTCCACTTTAACCACCAAGAGTAGGTATCGCAAGCGTTTGTCCTGTTCAAAAACACCACAATACACCACCTATAGGTGGTTGCTTCGATTGTTTCCTTGCAATTTCCACCCCGGCAGATTAGTCTAGTAAGATGTTCCAGTTTGGAAATATCGGCAAACTGGATAAACAGTATTGGCCTGTGTTCACTTTTGATCAAGAGATAGATCTTTCATGCGCATCACCCATCGAAAAGTTTCCTCCATTGTCATCCGTACAATCGCGATTACGCTGGTCGGCATTGCCGCGGTTTCAACTCAAAAAGTGTCCTTTGGCCAAACCTATACCGAGAGCAGTCGCGCGGTGGGCGGCGTGTCGATCAACACGGACGGGTTGTTGAGCAACGCTCGAACCGATGATTTGGGTTCGCTCAGCAAACTGCGTCGTCAATCGTTGGAAAAGCTTCCGACGGATCTGAATTCCTTGGTCGAGATGCGGAAGATTTCGCTCCGCAAGTTGGAAGCCGCCTTGGAAGAGCGTGCGAAGAGTAAAAAGGCGATGCCCGACGCCATCAAGTATCTCGCGGGCTTGCAAAGCATTCGCTACATCTTCGTCTATCCCGAACAGCAAGACATCGTTTTGGTGGGTCCGGCTGAAGGTTGGAAAGTAGACGCCAAAGGAACCGTCGTGGGCGTCACGACCGGTCGGCCGGTGTTGTTGTTGGACGATTTACTCGTTGCGTTGCGCACCGCTCGCGCGGCGGCCAACGGCGGCATCACCTGCTCGATCGATCCGACGTCGGAAGGTCTTGCGCGGATGAAGGAACAAATCCCGGCGTTGACCCGCGGCGGAGATCCGCAAGCCGTGGCCGGCGGAATCGAGAACGCCTTGGGAATGCAGAAGATCAGCGTTACGGGCGTGCCCGATTCGAGCCATTTCGCCCGCGTATTGGTGGCGGCCGACTATCGCATGAAGCGAATTGCGATGAATTTCGATGCGTCGCCGGTACGCGGTTTGACGAGCTATTTGCAGATGGTCAAGCCCGGCGCTCGCACGGTTCTTTCGCCCCGTTTCTGGCTGGAGCCGAAGTACGAATCGCTGTTGCGTGACGACAAGGGCTTGGCCTACGAGCTTCGCGGTTCGAGCGTGAAAGCCATGACCGAAGAGGATTTCGTGGCGGCCAGCGGCAACGTGCAGCACAGCGGCAAGTCAAGCCCGGCGGCTCAGAAGTGGGCCGACACGATGAGCGCCAAGTATCCCGAGTTGGCCGTGGCGGATCCGATTTTCGGCCAGTTGCAGAACTGCATGGAGTTGGCCGTCGTCGGGGCGTTGGTCGTGAAAGAGCAACTGACTACCAAGGCCGGCAACAGCCTGCCGACGCTGATGGAGTCGTCGGACGTGAAGCCGGAAGCCTTCAACACGCCCAAGCAGGTCGAAAGCAAGGCCAGCGTTTTGAAGAAGGGCCATAACTGGGTCATCAGCGCCTCGGGCGGCGTGGCGATCAATTCTTGGGGAATTGCCGACAAGGTCCAGAAGAGCGACGCCGTGGCCGCCGTTCGCGAGAAGACCGCCGCCGACAAGGCAACTTGGTGGTGGAACTAACGGTTCCCCTCCATCCATGAATCCGCTCAAAAACGGCCGTGCGACCCCGCGTCGCACGGCCGTTTCGCGTTTTAAACCTTTGCTAGAAAAAATGTCGCGGACGCTGACCCGCACCACCTTTACGCGGGGTGTTTTAGGCGATTTCCTTGCTTTTTTTTTCCCCGCAGATTAGTCTAATAAGATATCCCGAAGTGGGAGATTTGGTAATTTAGCGAACAAGATCCGACCGTTCACCAACGTTCATGAGAGAGATCCCCATGTATTTCACTCGTCGAATCCTTTCACAAGTTCTCTGTCAGGCAATCGTGGTTTCCTTGGTAGGCATCGTGGTGGCTACCCTAGGTGATTTGGCTTATGCCCAAACCTATGACTACCAGTCTCGCGCGGTGGGCGGCGTATCGATCAACACAGACGGATTGTTGAGCAACGCCCGAACCGATGATTTGGGTTCGCTCAGCAAACTGCGTCGTCAGTCGTTAGAAAAGGTTCCGACCGATCTAAATTCCTTGGTCGAGATGCGGAAGATTTCGCTCCGCAAGTTGGAAGCCGCCTTGGAAGAGCGTGCGAAGAGTAAAAAGGCGATGCCCGACGCCATCAAGTATCTCGCGGGCTTGCAAAGCATTCGCTACATCTTCGTCTATCCCGAACAGCAAGACATCGTTTTGGTGGGTCCGGCTGAAGGTTGGAAAGTAGACGCCAAAGGAACCGTCGTGGGCGTCACGACCGGTCGGCCGGTGTTGTTGTTGGACGATTTACTCGTTGCGTTGCGCACCGCTCGCGCGGCGGCCAACGGCGGCATCACCTGCTCGATCGATCCGACGTCGGAAGGTCTTGCGCGGATGAAGGAACAAATCCCGGCGTTGACCCGCGGCGGAGATCCGCAAGCCGTGGCCGGCGGAATCGAGAACGCCTTGGGAATGCAGAAGATCAGCGTTACGGGCGTGCCCGATTCGAGCCATTTCGCCCGCGTATTGGTGGCGGCCGACTATCGCATGAAGCGAATTGCGATGAATTTCGATGCGTCGCCGGTACGCGGTTTGACGAGCTATTTGCAGATGGTCAAGCCCGGCGCTCGCACGGTTCTTTCGCCCCGTTTCTGGCTGGAGCCGAAGTACGAATCGCTGTTGCGTGACGACAAGGGCTTGGCCTACGAGCTTCGCGGTTCGAGCGTGAAAGCCATGACCGAAGAGGATTTCGTGGCGGCCAGCGGCAACGTGCAGCACAGCGGCAAGTCAAGCCCGGCGGCTCAGAAGTGGGCCGACACGATGAGCGCCAAGTATCCCGAGTTGGCCGTGGCGGATCCGATTTTCGGCCAGTTGCAGAACTGCATGGAGTTGGCCGTCGTCGGGGCGTTGGTCGTGAAAGAGCAACTGACTACCAAGGCCGGCAACAGCCTGCCGACGCTGATGGAGTCGTCGGACGTGAAGCCGGAAGCCTTCAACACGCCCAAGCAGGTCGAAAGCAAGGCCAGCGTTTTGAAGAAGGGCCATAACTGGGTCATCAGCGCCTCGGGCGGCGTGGCGATCAATTCTTGGGGAATTGCCGACAAGGTCCAGAAGAGCGACGCCGTGGCCGCCGTTCGCGAGAAGACCGCCGCCGACAAGGCAACTTGGTGGTGGAACTAACGGTTCCCCTCCATCCATGAATCCGCTCAAAAACGGCCGTGCGACCCCGCGTCGCACGGCCGTTTCGCGTTTTCCATCGCCTAACACAAAACCTTCGATGATGATCCGACATCCGTTTAAGGACTATGAAAAAGCCGCAAGAATGCGTTATCGAGAGAAAAAACGATTGACGCTAACCCTGGGCTAACTTAAAATGCGACACAGGACATCTTAGCTGCGGTCTCCGTCGCAATGAGGTTGGGATAGCATGGGGGCACGTTTCTACAGTTTATTGGCAATGCTTGCGATTGCCGTGATCGCGCCAACGTATGCCGAGGAATCGAAGGAATCGGCCTGGAACGTTCAAGACCTTGCCGGCAACCAGGCGAACATCCAATTAAGGTCGGGCAAGATGCTTCGAGGGGTAACGATCGAAGAAGTCAAGCCAGGCAAAGCCCCTCAATCTGTTCTGATGTTGCGGATCTCCAACGCAATCAACGGCGCAAAATCCATGCTGGGCG
>CAZNMP010000018.1:0-14360 GCA_964573875.1 uncultured Planctomycetaceae bacterium
AGTCCGCCTTCGCGAATACAGCGATAGAAGTTTTGTTTGTGTTCCTCGGGCGGCTTGTTTTTGTAGAGTCGCGCGAGGTCTTCCCGATCGAAAGAGTCTTTGTCCCAGTTTTCTTCGATGGGCTTGCCTGCGATACGGCCTCGATCGACGAAGATGCGGCCTTTGGTTCCTTCAAACAAGACGCCGTTGTCGCAGCGGCTGGAGACGATCATTTCGAGGCCGTTGGCGAACTTGCACTTGATGGCGAAATCGTGGGCGGTGTTGTAACAATCGTGGACGGTTGGATAACCATTCTTAAACGGCACGGGCTGTTTGGCGTCAGTGCCGTCGATTTCCACGGGGCCCATGCCTTGCTGATCGAAGCCTATGGCCCAGGTGGCGATATCGACGTGATGGGCTCCCCAGTCGGTGAATTTTCCGCCGGAATACTCGTACCACCAGCGGAACTGGTAATGGCAGCGTTCTTTGGTGTAATCGACCTTAGGAGCTTGGCCGAGCCATTGGTTCCAATCGAGTTCGGGAGGCGGAGCGGAGGGTTTGAAGGGGCCGCCGACCTCGCCGCCGTTGATGCCGATGGTGATTTTTCTGATTTCGCCCAAGAGTCCCTTTTGCACCATGTTGACGGCGCGGGGGAACATGCTCTTGCTCATGAAAATACCGCTTGTGGCGCGTTGCTGCGTGCCGACGGCAAAAACGCGGTCGGGATATTTCCGGCAAGCGTTGCGGACGAGTTGATTTTCTTCGAGCGTGAGGGTCAAGGGCTTTTGGCAAAAGACATGTTTGCCGGCTTGAAGGGCTTCAACGGCGATTTTGACATGCCAGTGATCGACCGTGTCGATGCAGACGACGTCGATGTCTTTGCGGTCGAGAATTTTGCGGTAATCAGCGTAGGAGTCGGCTTTGCCCCGGCCGACTGCTGGATGGTTTTTGGCTTCCGCGGCATGTCGGGCATCGACGTCACAGACGGCCAAGATATCGCCGAAGCGCGCATGGCCGGGGGCGTCTTGCATTCCCATGCTGCCGACACCGATCAAACCGATTTTTGGGCGATCGTTGGGGGCATCGTTGGCAAAGGCCTTCGTGCTCCAGGAAAAATAGGGCATCGTAAGGCCTGTTGCGGCGGCGATGGCTGAACTTTGCAGGAATTGACGGCGGGAATGCAACATGGTTGTTCCTTGCGGCGGTGTCATCTTACGCAGAACGGCAGACCGTCTTCGCACGGATGACGAAGACGGTCCGGACCGGTCGATATACGTTGGATTCCCCCGATTACTTCCGCTTGCGCCAGGCGTAGGCCAACAAGCTGCACAGGCCGACACCTAGGAGAATAAGGGAAGAAGGTTCGGGAACGCTTTGCAGTTGGAATCCGTTGAAATCGGTTTCGCCGGCGGTTGTGACGGCAAGCGTCAGCAAATGATCGCTGCCGACAGTGACATTTTGTAAAACGCCGTAGTTCGCGCCTGCAATGAATGAGGTATTGCTGTTATTGGGACCGATGGCAACAGACTTGCCATTAGCGGTATAGGTGCCGACGCGATCCTCGCCGTCGCCGGGCGGAACCGCATAAAGGTAGAGATTGTAGCTGCCGGCAGTGACCCCGGACAATGTAACCGTCAGGGAAGAGCCGCTCGTGACAATTAGATTATCCCAAGTTAATTTGTTGAAGGAACTGTCTTTGAAGGAGCTGCCTGCCGCAGCGGTTCCTTCACCGAGACCTCCCGAGGTGGTGAGCGTGATTCCGGTGGTCTGATTTGCCGAATCATAGAGGATGGCACCACTTGTGCGCGGGGTGACATTCCATTTATCTCCGGCTGAACCAACAACAGCTCCCGGACCCGAGTATGTTTCACCCACGCCAGAGGTGAATGTGCCATTCCCGTCCGAGTTTGGGCCGAAATCGACATTGATCAAAGTGGCGTTGGCCAAACCGCAATAGAGACCGAAAGCAAGAGTCAACAGAGTGACAGAGACCCGTTTCATAACTGAACCCTTTCTAGAAAACACAATTCTGTTTTGCCGGCCGGAACGTCCGACCTTGAAAATCCTCTTTGTTCCGAAGTTTTGCACCATACTCGCTACCTCGTTGGGGATTGTTTAGCGGTTTTTGTTGTTTACGCTGTTATTGGGATTGCCTGCCTCGAAAGCTGCTTTGACTTCGTCGGCCGTCAGTACCCGAGAGAGAATCGCCACTTCATCGATCCAGCCTGAAAATTCACGGTCGGGGAAAATCGACATCGAGCCAATGCAGACTGGGTCTGAGTTCTTGTGAATCGGCGGTGCTTGTTTATCGTTGCCTTCGAGGCGTCCGTCGACGTAGAGCAGTTTGTTGACGGTGCTGCCCGTTGGTTGACAGACGGCGACGAACAAATGATAACGGCCGTCGTTCATGGCGGCGCTGGGCATTGTTTCGTGCAGTGGTTGCAGCGGTTGGAGCGAGGGCGCGGACTCTTTGGAAATACCGTTGGTGTCGAAAACGATCTTTTTGAATTGGTCAAAGTATTGCAGACGCCATGCGGTATCACCTTTGCTAATCAGATTTTGCCAGACGCCGGCAAACTCCTTGACCTTGAACCATACAACGACCGAGAAGGGGCCGGAGAAGTTGAAGCGTTCTTGCTGGGGAAGGGTGACTTTGTCGCCGGAGCCTGGGCCGTGGAAATAGAGGGCCAGCTTGCCGGGGATGCGGCCTTCGACCCATTCGGCGTTTTCGACTTTTCCATCCAGCACGCTGCCGAGCGGCGACTGATTGGGCAAGATGGAAGTGCTCTGGTTGTGTTTCTCGAAGGTGTAGTAGGCCAATAGCGATGGGTCGCGGCGAAGCTGCCGACTGTAGACTTGCCAGCGCTCGAACGGCGTTTGGTTGTGTTTTTCAGACAGTTTGGCGAACTGTGCCGTGCGAATGAAACGCGAGGGATCGATTGCGGCGCGGGATGTTACGGGATGGCCTTCGGCGGGTGCATTGACGCGAATGGATTGATTTTCACGGAGTTCGACGGATTGATGCGGTTGGCCGTCGGTGACGATCGGTTCGACTGCGATCTTGCCGCGGAAGACGTAGGACGCGGTGTTGCCGCGGAGGTCAACTTCGACGCCGAACTCGGTGCCGAGGTCGGTGACGACGGCGGTGGGAGTTCGCACGGTGAATATGGGGGCGGGGAATTGGGATTTATGATTTATGATTTCTGATTTATGATTTGCCACACCTGTATTCTGAATCCTGAACCCTGAACCCTCCTTATTGACCACTGGCCACTGGTCACTGGCCACTTTTCCTGCCGGCTGATTGCTGACTGCTGACGGCTTCTTTTCAACGCTTGCAGTGAGTCTGCCGAGGGAAAGGAAGCCGCCGGCAGGGGAGGCGACTTCGTAGTTGCAGGGGCCTTGGAGAATGACGCGGGCTCCGGTGTCGTAGGTGATTTCCATTAGGCCGGAGGATAGCGAGAACTTGTCGCCTAAGGAAACAAGAGATTGGGGACTAGGGATTTGGGATTGGAAATCATGCGTTCTCGAATTTTGAACCTTGAGCGTCGTGCCTTTTTGAAGCCGGCAATCGACCATGCCGGTGATTCGACCGACGTAATCAAGTTTGGTTTGAAGGGGCGTCGGCGTCGGTTTTGCAGTGGAACCGTTGTCGGCCAACTGTTGGTGGTGCGTTACATAGATGAACGAGCCGGCCAATAGGCCGAGGCCGGTAATGAGCGTTGCAATAAGAAGTGCGAAGGGCAATTCTTGCGAGAAGAAGCCAATCGTGTTGTGTGCAACGTTGGAGAAAAGGCCGTAGGTGGAAGGGGCGACGTCGGGGGCGTCGAGAAGTGGAATCGAGGACGATGGTTCGGCGCTGGATTGCCGAGCGGCTTCCTCGACCGGAGAGGTTGCTATCGTTTCAGGTCGAGATGATTGCGTTTGATTTTCGGAAGTTTGTTGGTGCCAACGCCAATAGAGCATGGCGTGGACGGAAAGATGATCGCGATAGACGGCGCGGGCGGCGGAATCGGATTCGAGGATATCGGCGAGGCGGTCGAACTGTGACGGGGTCAGTCCGCCCTCGACGAGGTTCGACATGAGGGTTGAGAATTCGGAGGAGGGGGCGACGGGCGACGTCATGGTTTTCCCTCCTTGGATTGCATCTTGCGGCGGATGCAGTCGGCCAATTCGCCACGGATGCGATAGAGAGCGCCACGGATCGCGCCTTCGGAGCGGTTCGATTGTTCGGCGATTTCTTGCAGGGTCAGATCGGTGCTGTAGCGAAGGCGCAACAGCTCTTGGTTGGGCGGTGCGAGCTGGTCGATGCAGTCGCCCAGGGCAATATGCTCGCCTTCGAGTTCCGGGGTGTTTTGGACGGTCGGCTCTTCGGCAAGCTGGGAGAGCAGAACATCGCTAAACCGGAGCCGGCGACGATGTTGCTGCTTGAGAATGGCCAGCACCTGGAAGCGGGCGATGGCTTTGGCCCAGGGCAGAAAATCCAGTTCGGCGCGAAACTCGTCGCGTTTGCGCCACAGGACGAGGTTGGTTTCTTGGAGGACGTCGCTGGCGTCGGTGATGTTGGGCAACAGTACGAGGATATAGGCGAACAGAGCCTGCTGGGCCGAGGTGATTCGGTCGACGAACGTTTCGTCAAAGCTTGGTTGGCTCATGGGCAGGCCCCCGGGAGGGCGCACGGTACGGTTTTTAGGTTAGTGCGTGGTCAATCTCCATTCTAATTAGCCGCAGGAGGCGAAACGTCACAAAAAATCGTTTGGTATTCGTCGAAGGAGGGATGCTTGACATTGAAAAAAGGCTTGATATATTAAGGATAAGCGTTTATCCTATTGGAAAACAGTTATTCCTTCCGTACCAGCCAATTACCCCCCGCCCGAGTTGGTTATGGCCAAGATCACGATCACGGAACTGGCGAAACGATTGGGTGTTTCGGTATGCACCGTGAACAAGGCGCTGGCAGGCAAGGCCAAGGTGAGCGAGGCGACGCGGCGTCGCGTTGTTGAGGAGGCGCGGCGGTTGGGGTATCGTCCGAATCGTTCGGCGCAAGTGTTGGCGCGGAATTTGGTGCGGATGGCCTATGTGTATCCGGCCCATTTTTCATCGTATTTCGGCCCGTTCGTCGACGGTGTGCGTCGGGAAGTGGATCGGTTGGCTGATCAAAATGTCTCGATCAGCGTTCATCCGATTGAACTAGCACGGTGGGACGAATCATTGTTGGCCACGATTACGCAACTTGTCGGCGATGGTCTTTCTGGTTTGATTTTCTCGCCGCTGACGGGCATGGAATATGCGGCGGTATGGAAGCTTTTGGCGGAGCATCGAGTGCCGTTCGTGCAATTGGGCATGGAATTATCCCACTCGCCGGCGGTGTTGACCGTGCGACAAGATACGCTGCTGAGCGGTCGCATGGCTGCCGAGTTGCTTTCCCATTTTGCAGGCCCTACTGCCGTGATGATCGGCAATCATGAAAACGTGGACCATAAGGAAAAAACGCAAGGATTTCAAGAGGAAGCAGCTCGGCGTCGTTTATCGGTTGCGGCCGTCTGCGAGCATCGCGATGAGCCCGAATTGTCCTATGCGCTTACGCAACGTCTGTTGAAAGAGCAGCCGGAGCTTGGAAGCATTTATATTGCCACGGACAATTTCAGCGGTATTGCCCGGGCGCTTGGTGAATCGCGGTCGGCGGGGCGGATTAAAGTCGTGGCGACGGGCGTGTTTCCCGAGATTCAAGAGGCCATGGATCAAGGGATTGTGCAGTTTTCGTTGGACCAACGCATGAGCGAGCAGGGTGAGACGGCCGTTCGGATGTTGCATGAGTTGTTGTCGCAGAATCCGTTGATGACCTCGAAGATACTCATGCCGCCGCGGATTGCCGTGCGGGGAAATATCGAGCTGATGGCCCAGGGTATGGGGCACGTTTGAAAACGCGACGGTAAGTCGGCATTGTGACGGTTGCGGTTTGTAGGGGCATGAAACGCATCAGAAATTCCGGAGGATATCATGAACGCCAAGATCGGAAATGGTTGTGCGGCAACGCAAGCTTGGGAGTTGGGAAAGTTTGGCATTGCGAGCATGATGCTTGCCGTTGCGATGGGAGCGGTTGTTCTTGCGGAGGAAAAGCCGGCGTTGGTCAAAGTCGGAGGGCAAGCGACCGAGCCTTCGGCGCGGATAGTCTTTCGCGGTGGAGATAAGCCGGGTGTTTTGAGCCTTACGGGCCATGTGGCCTGCGATGAAGCGTTGATTAACGGACGTTTCGTGACACGCTATTGGAATCCCTGCGGGCAGGTATGGCCCGAGAATCATTTTGGCGGTTTACAATGGGCGGCCGATCAACCGGCGGATAGTTTTCGTTTGGCGGTGAACAAGCAATCGTTGGCCGGGGGTTTCGAGTGGCAGAGTGCTGAGTTGTGTCCTGATCCTTCCGGTTGGCGGCCGCTGAGGAATGCGAAAGGCGAGCCGCTGCCGGTTGTTCATGGCGTGGTTTCGCTACTGCACAAGTCGGCGGGCATCGAGGTGAAGGTGCATACGCGGCTGGACGGCAGCCCGTTTGTGATCCGTTGGTTGGAAATCAAGAATTTGAACAAGTCGGCGGTTGCGTTGACGGAAGTGGCTCCGTTTTCGGGGATGCTTTGGAACCACCGGTTTGAAGAGCATCTGCCGAAAGATTTTGCAACGCCGATGGCCGTGGCTTACAACCAGATGTTTGATTGGGGGCGCGAAGGAGATTTTCACTACGAGGATTTGGCGAATGGCGTCAAAGTGGTCAACGGCAACAAGTTAGGGCGGAGCGGTTGGGGGCGGCCCGCATTTTGGGCTCACAATCGTTGCAACGGCCAGACGTTTGTCTGTGAATTGGCTTGGGGCGGCAATTATGAGTTTTCGCTGGATTGCCGTTTGCGCGACACGGATCAGAAACCACACTTTGCCAACACGCGATTAGCCTCGCTGTTTTTCAAGATGGGGTTGAGCGGTCACGACGAAGCGCTGCGGGTTTTGGATGCGGGCGAGACAGTGGTGACGCCGTCGGTGCATGTCGCGCTGTTTCAGGATAATGATGATGCGATCGTGCAGGCGACGCATGAGCATGTTCGGCAAGTCGTGATGCTTGCACAAGTGCCCGGTCGTCATGTGGAGATCGAGGCGAACCATCGCGGATATCTTTGCGATCGCGAGAATGTGCCGGATATTCTCAAGGATATCGACGTGGCGGCATCGGTTGGAACCGAGATGTATGTGATCGACGCCGGCTGGTACGGCAAGGAGCCGAACCAGTGGTGGCTCAACGTGGGCGACTGGCACGACGGCAAGTGGATGGAACGCGGCGGCGGAATGAAAGCCGTTTCGGATTATGCGCATCAGAAGGGGATGAAATTCGGACTTTGGGTCGAAATCGAGGCGGCGGGCAAGAATAGCGACCTGAAGAAGAATCATCCCGATTGGTTGTTGAAGCGCGACGGGCAGCCGATTGCCGATAGCCGTGCCTTGGATATTACGATACCGGAGGTGATGAAGTTCGAGCGGGAAACGATTGTGCGGTTGATTCACGAACTTAAGTTGGATATGTATCGGATCGATCATAACCACGCTCTTGCACCTTCAGGCAACCGGAAATATCAGGGCTTTACCGAGGATCTCACGTGGCGATACTACGAAAAACTGTATGCAATGTTCGACAGCCTGCGGGCTGAGTTTCCCAAGGTTGTCTTTCAGAATTGCTCGGGCGGCGGCGGACGGTTGGACTGGGGCACGATGGCGCGATTCCACAACACGGAGCTTTCGGACTGGATGCGGCTGCCCCGCGGCATCAAGATTTTGAACGGCGTTTCGATGTCGCTGCCTCCGGAGATTCTGATGCGCACCTTTGGCACCGAGGTTGGCGAACAGGTATTGGATGGCGACGTAGATACGCAGTTGCGACATTGCTTCTGCCGGATGATCTTTCGAGGCATTGCGCCATCGCTCGAAAATCTGACGCCGTATCTGAAGGGGCGGATCGACAATTACGTGAAGCTCTATAAAGAGGTGATTCGGCCGACGATGATCGATGGGCGCGTGTTCCATCACACGCCGATGTTGCCGTTGGAAGATGCTACGCCTTGGTGCGTGCTGGAATATGCGAAAAAGGACCGTTCGACGGCCGTCGCGGCAATTTTCCGAACCAGTTGCGCGAAGGCGGGCTCGGAGGCGGATGAATATGTGTTCCGACCGCGCGGAATTGAGCCCGGGGTACGGTATCAAGTGCAATTGGACAGCCGGGGACTTGTTTTCGCGGCGTCCGGCGAGCAATTGATGCGTGAGGGCGTTCGCGTGCATCTTGAGAAGTCGTTGACCAGCGAGTTGGTGATTCTTCGCCGGTTGGATTAAGGATATCTATTGATGTTTGCGTAGATAATAAATCGGCCGATCAACTCCATTGGTTTAGGTTTTGGCCGCGGTGCATCGGAAGTGCCAAGGCCGGTTAGTAATCAGTGACTCAAACAAGGACCATGCCCATGACACAGAATCAATTTTCCGGCAGTCTTTGCCATATTAATCGGCGCCATTTTCTGAAAACCACCTCGACTTTAGCGGCTGTAGGAACGATGGCAGGCAATCTGTCGATTACTGCCCCGTTGAGGGCAAATCCCGATCACTCTGATTCGTTTGCCGATACGCCACCGATGGGATGGAATACGTCGGGTAGCTACAACTTGGCCGGCGAGAACGAAAATATGGTCAAACGCGGCGTTGATGCGATCGGAAAATTGGGGCTCAAAGCGGCGGGATACCGTTACGTCCTTATCGACTATGGTTGGTATCAGAAGGAATCGAGCACCACAACATCGAATAATAGTCTCGATCGTTGTGATGCCTACGGCCGTCTTGTTCCTTATCTCGAGCGGTTTCCTTCGGCAGCAAATGGGCGTGGCTTCAAACCGTTGGCGGACTATATTCATAGCCAAGGCATGAAGTTTGGCCTTCATATCATGCGAGGGATCTATCGCGGGGCTTACGATGCAAATCTGCCGATCAAGGGAACATCCTTTCGCGCCAAGGAAATCACGGATATAGGGAGCGTTTGTGGGTGGTCGAATCTGACTTATGGATTGAAAATGAGCCATCCCGGCGCACAAGCTTATCTCAATTCCCTGTTTGAACTGTATGGCGACTGGGGTGTCGATTTTTTGAAGATCGATGACCTGATTTCTCCTTACCACGCGGCTGAGGTCGAGGGATACTGCAAAGGCCGCGCAAATCTGGGGCGTCCCATCGTCATTTCCGGTTCACCGGGCGACGAGACTCCGCGGTCGCAGGCAGATCATTTGCGGAACAATATGGATATGTTCAGGATTACCAAGGACCAGTGGGACCAATGGAGCGATATCCTCGTGCAATTTGACAGGGCTTCGCAATGGACGTCGTCCAGTGGTTCAGGGCATTGGGCCGATCTCGATGCGCTGCCGTTCGGCAAGTTTTTCGACATGGTTACCGCGCATAAGATTATCCAGACGCGGTTTAGCCAGGATGAAATTCGAACGGACATGACTTTGCACTGCATCGCCCGATCGCCGTTGGTCTTCTATGCGGACCCAATCTGCATGGATGATTTCACGCGCGATATTTTAACGAATGCAGATGCCTTGGATGCGAACCAATATGGTTCGGAACAGCGCCAGCTTGCGGGCGATTCAAAGGTTCGGAAATGGCTCAGCGTAAAGAAGGGTGCTACTGCAAAATATCTGGCTCTTTTTAATTTGACGGATAAACCTCAGGTTATCGCGCAATCGTTGGCGGAAATTGGATTCCCAGAAGGTGGTGAAATCCGGGATATTTGGAACCGGAGAAATTTAGGGTTCCAGACAGGCTCCCTTGCACCTACGGTTGCGGCACACGGCGTTGGCTTCTACAGGCTGGATGCCAAGAGTAAATGATCGGGCGATTACATCTGAGCAATTTCTCCGTGAGGATGAGGCACATTACTATCGGCCATCCACCGGGCGGCCTCGGCTCAGAAGCTATGGGAAGGCCAATAATTCTGCGATTTCTGCTTTAAGCAAACGTTCATGGGAATGATCGTTCTCAAAATAATTTTGTTCCAGTGAGAACATTATGAAGTCGTATCAAGGATGTTTTCGGAGATTCTTGGCGTTTGCGGTTGTCATAACGTGCGCGGGGTGGATTTTTGCGGGTGAGCCATCGACGCCATTAGCGAAGAAGGTGAATTATACGAGGTAAAGCTGCAAGCGAATGCCGTAAGCTGTGTGTGGACGCCTGAGCAAAATCAACCTTTGCCGGCGAAGCCGGTTGCGAAGACACAGCCCTCGGAACGCATCACGTTGGTTCCTTACGGATGCACGAAACTTCGGGTGTCGATGTTTCCGATCACGGAGCGGGTGCAGCAGTTGGCGGATCAAGGGTGAAATAACAATCAGGGTTCAGCATCGGGCGCGGGGATCGGTAGGCGTAGAGAAAACGTACTGCCGACTCCGACCGTGCTTTCGACGCTGACGGAGCCGCGATGGGCCAAGGCGATGTGTCGGACGATGGCCAATCCGAGTCCGGTACCGCCGAGTTCGCGGCTGCGCGCCATATCGACGCGGTAGAAACGCTCGAACAACCTGGGCAGATGCTTGGCCTCGATGCCGCAGCCTTGGTCTTTGACGCGGATCACGACGTCGTTGTCTTCGCGGGCGGCGCTCAGCGTGATCGTGGAATCGGCCGGGCTGTATTTGACGGCGTTGTCCAACAAATTGACCACGGCCTGTTCGATCAAGGCCGCGTTGATTCGTGTAATGATTTTTTCGGAGCAAGTCAGTTCGATCGTGATGTTTTTTTGCGAGGCTTTGCGTTCGCACATTTCGCGTGCGGCCTCTAGTACGGAGTGGATCGAGTCGAGCGAGGTCTCGATCATGGCGCCGTCGGTTGTCTTTTCGATTCGCGACAAGGCGAGCAGGTCGTTGATGATCGCGTCCATGCGGTTGACTTGCCGCAGCATGATTTGCAGGAAGCGGTCGGCATTGTCCTTGTCTTCCAAGGCTCCTTCCAGAAGCGTTTCGATGAAGCCCTTGATCGACGTGATGGGAGTCCGGAGTTCGTGCGAAACGTTGGCGACGAAGTCGCGTCGGACGTCTTCGAGGTGGCGCAGCCGGGTGATGTCGTGCAGGACGATGAGCACGCCGATTTTGCCGCGTTGGGGATCGTGCAGGGCGGTGCCGTGGGCGCTGACCCAGCGGTCGTTGGGGCCTCGGATCGGTATTTCGCCCTCGACGGGCGATGAGCCGACGAGAGCCGATTCGACGAAGGCGAGCAAATCGGGTTTGCGAATCGTCTCGTAAATCGAACGGCCTTCGAGCTTGTCGGGTTCGCCGCCCAGCAAGGTTGCGCAAGTTTTGTTCAAGCTTAGGATCGTACCTTCCTTGTCGATCGCCAACACGCCTTCCTCCATGCTGGATAGCATTGCTTCCCGTTCGTTTTGTTGCTGTAATACAGTTTGAATTCGTTCGTTGAGCTGTTCGGCCATGTGGTTGAGGGCCTCGGCCACGGCGCAGATTTCGATGCCGCCCGTGACCGGCAGACGGTGGTTGAGCTCGCCTGCGGCGAAGCGGTCGGCGCCGTTTTTGATTTGTTCCAAGGGGCGGCTGATGCGGCGGGAAATGACCAAGCTGATCACGGCTTGCAGCAGGACGCCCAGGATGGCGGCAATCAAGATCCTGTTGCGGAGGATGTCGAGGGCTTGGTCCAACTCGGTGACGGGAACGGAGGCTCGCACGACGGCCGCTGGTGTTTTGTCGTGTTGAAGCACGACGGCCACATAGATGCGGTCTCTTTGTTCGGTGGAGCTAAAGCGGGTGGAATGTCCCACGCCGTCGGCTAACGCCTCTTGAATTTCAGGCCGTAGGAGATGGTTGTCCAGATCGCGGGCCGTTTCCTCGGAATCGCCGATCACCTTGCCGGAGGGCAACACTACCGTGAAGCGAGTGTGGGTCGATTTGCCAAGTTCTCGGCAAAGATCATCGACCTTTTCGGGTTGATTATTGAGCAACAAGGCGTCGATCGGCTTGGCGGCCAGACGGGCGCGGGCGTCAAGGTCGGCGATGAGGTGGTCTTCGTAGAAATGCCGGGCCATGCTGGAACCGTAAAGGCCGATTAGCAACAGCACGAGCACCGGCGCCCAGAGATACGACGCGAATAAACGCCAGAATAGACGTTTGTTGCACATCTTGCTTATTCCTTGAAGCGATAGCCTACGCCGCGCACGGTTTCAATATAAGCGCCGGCATCGCCGAGTTTTTTGCGTAGGCCGACCACCTGCACATCGACGGCGCGGTCGGTGATGGCGTAGTTGTCGCCATGAACGCCATCAAGGATTTGCTGCCGGGTGAAGACCCAGCCGGGGCGTTTCGCCAGGAAATAGAGAAGTTTGAACTCGGTGGCGGTCAGGTCAACGAGATTGCCTTGGACGAACACTTCGTGTCGTCCGGTGTGGATTTTCAGATCGCGGATTTCAACGGTTTCGCTTTCATCGTCGTCGGTTTCGCTCTCGTTTTCTTGTTCGTTTTCTGCGCGGCGCAGGACGGCTTGCAGCCGGGCGAGCAATACTTTGGGACTGAACGGCTTGGTGATATAATCATCGGCGCCCATGTTCAAGCCGGCGACGATGTCGGATTCCTCGCCCTTGGCCGTCAGCATGATGATGGGGATCGATTCGGTTTGCGGATCGCCTTTCAATTTGCGGCAAACGGTCAGGCCGTCGAGGCCGGGCAGCATGAGATCGAGCAGGACGAGATCGGGCGGTTTGGCGGCGACGGCGGCCAAGGCATTTTCGCCCGAGGCTACGCCGGCCACTTGGTACCCCTCTTTTAGGAGGTTGTAGCTAACCAGTTCACGAATGTCTTCTTCATCTTCAACGACGAGCACCGACTGTTTCAGCATTCCGACCTCTTGCCTGCGGGTGGCCAAAAAACCAGGGGGCAGTGAAAATAATACTAGCTATTGCTCTAACAATTTACCATCCGTCTGTTAGGAAAACGTTAGCGGGCGGTTAGCATATTATTGATGCTAAGCTTTATCGAGAAAAAATGCCGGTTTGGGGCGAGAATTTTGTCTTGAACGGCAGTCCTAGGCAGCAAAACCATGAAGCAAGACTTTATGCCCCGAGTTGCGTTGCTCGTTGAGACCTCGCACGGCTATGGGCGTGATTTGTTGCGTGGGATTGTGCGTTATGCGAGATTGCACGGGCCTTGGTCGTTTTACGTGACGCCGGGAGATTTCGAGCAGGCGGTGCCGAAGATGCGGCAATGGGGCGGCACGGGCATTATTGCCCGAATCACGACCCCGGCGGCGGCCAAAGCGATTGTTGCCTTGCGGTTGCCGACGATTGCGTTGGATTTGCAGGAAGATCAGCTTCACGCGCCATGTCCACTGGCCAAGATGGGCGAAGTGTCGTCCGATTCACTTCATGCGGCGCAAATGGCGGCGGAGCATCTTCTGGAGCGGAAGTTTTTGCATCATGCGTTTGTCGGCGTGGCTGGCCAAGTGTGGTCGGATCGTCGTGAGCGCAGTTTTTGCGAGCGTATCACGGCCGCGGGGTTTCGGCCTTATGTTTATCCGTTTCCGAAGTCGAAACGCCGCCAGGCATGGGATTGCGAGCAGGCTATTTTGGCCGAATGGCTGCGGAAATTGCCGAAACCCGTGGGATTGATGGCTTGCAACGATGAACGCGGTTTGCAGGTACTCGAGGCGTGTCGTGCGGGTGGGATCGACGTGCCGGAGGAAATCGCCGTGGTTGGCGTGGACAACGATGAGTTGCTTTGCGAAGTTTCGGATCCGCCGCTGTCGAGCGTGGCGCTGAATGCCGAGCAGGGCGGCTATCGCGCGGCTGCGCTTTTGGACCAAATGATGCGCAGCCGGCAGCGGAAACCGCAGCGGCTGAGCGTCGAGCCGCTTTGCGTGATTACCCGGCGTTCGACCGATATCGTGGCGTTGGACGACGGAGAGGTTGCCCGATCGCTTCGGTTTATTCGCGACAATGCCGCCAATTCGATTGATATTCACGATGTTGTGAAGCATGTGCAGCTTTCGCGGCGGGCCTTGGAAATGCGATTTAAGAAGGCCGTTGGCCGAACGATTCATGCCGAGATCATGCGCGTTCGCATGGAGCAAGCGAAACGCCTGTTGATGGAATCGGATTTGTCGATCCCGAAGGTGGCATCGGCGGCGGGCTTCAAGACCGCGAGCTACTTCGTGCAAGTGTTTCGGCAAGAGGTTGGCCTGACGCCTGCCCGCTATCGCACGAAAATTCGCACGGGCGAGTAGCAGCAATTCTGTTCAAACAAGACTTGCGTAGCGATTGTTCGTTGCTGCGCGGCTATGCCGATTATGCAGCCGTTACCATCGTTATC